>CAZFKF010000407.1:0-5379 GCA_964518805.1 uncultured Planctomycetaceae bacterium
CAAGTTGCTTGTGCTGACAACCTTCCACACCGTCTCTTGGATCGACTTGGCCACCTTCGGGTCCGTCACCTTGTACGGCTCCCCCGGCAGTCCCGTGGGGTTCTCCTGGTAGAGCGTGGCGAAGAACGTGCAGCCGACGATGTATGATCCCACGTTGTTCAAGTGAATTCCGTCAGCGAAGACCTCCTTGATGTGCTTGTAACCCGGCACCTCCCCAGCTTTCAAGCGCTGATTCAATTCGTACATAACGTGCCCGACCGGAATCAAGCGGATCGTCAGCTTGGGGTACGTCTTCCTCAGTTCGAGCGTCAGCCGCTCGAAGTAGTCCCTGGTTTCGTTCGTGCCGTCCCAGCCGCCGGTGTACTTCTTGAGCCACACCGTGTCGAAATCGTCCTTCCCCTGCCGGGGCCACCGGGCGTAGACGTACACCTGGAGGTCGGGGCTCTGTGGCAGAGCGAGGTCGATGAAGTTCTTCGCCATCGTGAGATCGCCGTCCTTGCCCTCCAGATGCCGGTCGAAGGGCTGAAGGCTCAGCACATCCCACCGGTGGTCGGCAAGGGCTGCGGGGTAGTGGCCGAACGGCGGTTCCTGAAAGCCGTCCTTGGAATGCTCCCAGATCCACTGGAGGGGCGCTCCAGGGATCATGTGCCTTCCCCAGACGTGCCTGTGGCCCCGGCTCTTGGCAAGTTCGGCCAGCGCTTTGTAGTTGATCGTGTCGGTCACGCTGTTGCCGACGAAGTACACCCGGAGGGATTTCTGCTCGGCAGGAGACTGAGCAAACGACATCAGCGGCAGGATTATCCATAGACCAACGACGACAAGTACCACTTCTCTACGCATTACCTCTTCCTAACTGGAGGACTGGGTGACGTACCTTGCGGGCCTCGTCGGCGACGCCCTGTGGCTGACACTCGTTCAGGCGAAGTGCCCTTGGATGCACACGACCCATTTTACGAAGTGGCGAATAGCCTGTCATCCAGCGCCGTCCCGCTTGGTCCGATGTGCCGTATCAACGCTACGACCGCTCCTTGTGTAGATCAGAGGTGGAGTGGGCGACGGGACGACCGAAGTCGGCGAAGCTCTTCGCTTTCTCCAGAAACCGGATCTCTTCCAAGAACCCGTTACGCTCCTCTTCCGTGTCCGCCTCCAGCACTTGGGTATCCAACCAGTCGAGCATCTGGTCTTTCGCTTCCGCAAACGAGGAAAGCTCGTGGCCGTCCAAAGACTCCACATCCTCTTCAACTTCAACCTCGAAAATGTCGTTCAACATCATCCACTCATCGCATATCCCAACGTAGTATTTCTTGACTTGCATGGTTGTATCCTTTCTGTCGCTGTCATAGCTCCTGAGTCTTAGCGGCCAGGAGCACGTGGGTTCAACGGGCGTGGCCACGGGCACGAGCCGCAGACGTGCCATCCCGTTCCGCAATAGAAGAGTAAGCTCGTTTCGGTTTCTCTCGCTATTGATGCCCGATAGTGAGA
Organism: uncultured Planctomycetaceae bacterium; assembly: GCA_964518805.1. Classification (GTDB taxonomy): domain Bacteria; phylum Planctomycetota; class Planctomycetia; order Pirellulales; family Thermoguttaceae; genus CALFBP01. The sequence goes on from CAZFKF010000407.1 coordinate 1,483, forward strand.
CATTTTCAGTGGTGCGTGGCCGACGATTGCCTGTGAATCCGATCTGAGCCAAAATATAGGCGTCCAGGTGGATGATTCTGAAGGAGGAACGCATGGAGTCCAACCGCCGAGAGTTCCTCGTCGCCATGGGAGCGACGGCGACGGCATTCGCCGCATCTCCGATTCTGTTTGCGTCCGAGGAGACGCCGAAGAAGCGGCACATCGTCACGCTGAGCTTCGACGACGGCTTCAAGAGGTCGTCGATCAAGACGACCGAGATCTACGAGAAGTACAAGCTGACCGCCTGCATCAACGTGGTTGCGTCCGCCCACATGAAGGAGTTTCGCCCCCCGGATTACCCGGAAGTCCCTCGGGCCGACTTCGGCCTATGGAACGAACTCAAGGCAAGGGGCCACGAGATCATGCCGCACGGCTACAAGCACGCCAACAAGCGGAGTCTACCGTTGGCCGAGGCGAAAGACCTGATCCTGCGCTGCCTGGATGTGTTCGACAAGGAACTCAAGGGGTTCGAGCGGAAGGAGGCGATCTTCAATTTCCCCTACAACGCCTCGACTCCCGAATTGGAGAAGTGGTTGCCAACTCAGGTGCGAGCCTTCAGGACCGGCGGGGGAGCCATCAGCCCTCTGCCTCACAAGGGGCAGACGAAGCTGACCTGCACGAGCTTCGGGCCAGGGAACTGCGAAGCGGCCATCGACAGGGAGATCGAGAGGCTGCTGGTCAGGGAATCCGGCTGGTTGATCTTCAACACGCACGGCCTGGACGACGAAGGCTGGGGGCCGATACGAGCGAGCTACCTGGAGCGGCTTCTGGAAAGGCTCCTCGCCATCGGGTCCGTGGATGTACTACCAGCGGGCGAGGCGTTGGCGAAGTACGTCGTCTGAAAGCACAACTCCTGCATGAGGCCAGCAGCAATGACCCGTTTGGCATTCGCCTCCGTTGTGATCACCGCACTTTTCCCACTCATCGCATCGAGCGGGGAGGCTGAGAAGCCTGCCCAGGTGAAAGTGGCGGCGGTTCAGATGCTTGGCTACGACAAGACCGACCTGCCACGACCTGGATTCGACCCGAGTGAAGCCGTGGTACGGTACATCGAGAGAGCGGCCAAGGACGGAGCGCAACTCGTGGTGTTCCCGGAGTACCTATTGGGCAGGATTTCGGTCCCCGGCCCTCAGACCGAGCGGATCTCCAAGGCAGCGGCGGCGGGAAAGATCTACATCGTCGTCGGCTGTTGGGAGGTCTTCGAGGACGGGACGTATGCCAACACAGCCCTTCTGTTCGACCGAGCGGGGAAGATCGTCGGCAAGTACAACAAGGTCCACGCCGCTGTAGACCATTTCGAGGGTGAGCCACCTTGGGCCAAGCCTCCGCAAGGTAAGGACGCCGAGTGGTTCGTGAAGAACGATCCCGAGTGGAAGATGAAGCGGGGGGAGGACTTCCCGGTCTTCGATCTCGATTGTGGCCGGATCGGCATCCTCACCTGTTACGACGGCTGGTTTCCAGAGTCTTTTCGAGTCCTGTCTCTCAAGGGGGCCGAGATCGTGGTATGGATCAACGGACGGCGAGGGACCGTGGAGGACTTCATCATCAAGTCGGCCATGTTTCAGGATGAGGTGGCCCTGATCGCAACGAACCAAGCCTACGGAGCCGGGACGATGATCGGCCAATGGCCCGCCCAGATCCTTGCCTCCTGCCCGGAGCCCAAGGAGAGCTACATCACGGCCACGATCAACTTGGAGCAGGTTCGTCAGGCCCGAAAGAACAGTCGCAACCTCCAGCAGAGAAGACCCGAAGTCTACGGGGAGATCGTGAAGCCGCTGGGCGCATCGAACACACCGAGCGGAGACCGTTAGAATCGCTGGCTTCGCCACTCGACTTCTTCATCGCCACTTTCCTCGGGCACCTCCCCTGGGAAAGTGTCCGACGCAATAGCCGTCACGACCCGCCCCCAAGCCTCAACGCCATCGCTGTCGTTTTTCAATCGTTTGAAACAGCGGGCTATTGGGCTTGCCTGGATGGCATCATCCGGTGTGCCACACTCCAGCACCAGCGCCGACCCGAACACGTTCTTCTTCTCCTCGTCCACGATCCACCGGGCTCCGGCCTCCCGCACGATCACCTCACCGACGTAGCAGCCCATCATAAAGGCGGCTTTGCCAGCGAGATTGTCGCCGGAATCATCCAGGCTGGCCAGCATTTCGTCCACTCGCCGGAGGGATTCGAGGGAGTAATCCAGCCCAAATTCTTGCCGAGCCCTTTCAGCCGTGCCTCGGGCGTCGTTGATCATTTCTTCATATCTGTTCTTGTTCATTGTATTTCCTTTCTATGCGGTTAGCGACGGGGGTGCGACCAGATCAACGCCGACGATCTCGATCTTGCTGTCCATTCCTCGGTCATGGACGATCTGCGCCGCCTCGATCAAGGCTTTGCCCGTTCCGCAGCATAAATCCAGCCACCGCACCTTTCCGGCGGTCTTCCCAATCAACTGGTCAAGCGGCTCGAACCCAAGCTCTCTCGCATACCCGTTCGATCCGACAAGCGTCCGCTCACGATTCATCTGGCAGTTGGCGACGACGCTTGATCGCTCCAGGGCGTCATCTCCCAGCAACTCCATCTTCCGCTCCTCGATGACCTTTGGCGACTGTCCCTGACGATCCTTACTTCCTCGGCAGCGTTTCAACGAACTCGACCGCCTGCTGTATCCAGGCGGTCAACTGTTCGTCGGTATCGATGCCTTCCGCCTCGATCATTACCCATCCCTTCAGCGGACGGCCCGCCACGTCGAACTCTATGACATTCGGTTGCTTCCTTGCCTCGTCGGCCTGTTCAGGGCCGAGCCGCACGATCAGCGAGGTGTGCGAGACGCCGACGCACATGTTGCCGTGGAGCAAGAACCCGATGCCGCCGAACATCTTCTTCTCGGTGAAGCCTCGATGGTCCTTGAGGACTTGTCGGATGCGGGACGCCGAGGATTCGCTGTAGACCACGTGTTCATCTCTCCGGTGGCTGCTTGGCGATCTGCTGGAGTGCCGAGGTGTGAATCTTCATTTCCACTTCTTCCGCTTCGCCGCCGCCTTTGCCAAGTCCTGTTTCACCCGCAGCTTCACGATCCGTTCAATCAAGTCGTAGGGGATCGGCTGGTCGAGGGGGAATTGGAGGTTGCCCTTCGGCCCGGCATATCGTGCGACCGCTTTCTCCAGGGCCTTGTCGCCCGATACGGGAGGATAGAGCCCGATGTGTTCCTTCCATGCAGCGAAGTACACCAGGATGCCGTGCTGCCTGAATGCGTGCATCTGGTAGCTGATAGTCTCCTTCGCTTCGGGCGCAGCCTTCCTGATGGTCCCCCGCACCTTTTCGAGTATCGCCTGAACGTCGGCAGGGAAGCGGGCGATATACTCGTCGATGTCCTTCGGTGGTTGAGCTTTCGGCATGGTGTCACTTGGGGAGCGAGGTGAGCGGGCCAATCCGCTTGGTGCCAACGGCCAGTTCATCGATCCACAACTTCTGGGCGTGCGGCAGCAGTCGAGGACCGAAGAGCGTCAGGTGGCTGGCGGCGGGACCGTGCCACTTCGGATTCTCGGTGGTCATAAAATGCGTCAGGTGGGGATGGAAGTCCTGGCCGCTCCAGCCCCAGCCCTTGGAGAGCTTCAAGTAGAAGCGGATGCTCACTTCATCCGTAGGCTCGAACAGGTGACGGACGGGAGACGATCCCTTGACGCCGGATTAGCGGTCGGGCCACTCGTACTCGATGCAGCCTTTTCCCGCCGCCGTTTCTCCGACGATTCGGAAGCTGGTGCCGTCGTACCAGCGTCGCTCGGCGAGGTCGGCGTCCTCGAAGGACTCGCTGAATGCTCCGGTCACCGCCCCGCAGGTGAGCGCCATCCGGCCCATGCCCCCGCC
>CAZFKF010000408.1:0-5363 GCA_964518805.1 uncultured Planctomycetaceae bacterium
TGTAGGAAATCGCTGCGATGTTGGTGGCCAACGGGCAAGGACTGATCGAGGTCAGGATTCCCAGCCAGAGGGCCGATCCCACTCCAACAATGTACTCGGTCATCGTGTACCTCCCTGCGAAACCCCTGGGGATCGCCGACGTTACCGGGATGCCGTCCGCCGGACTTCCAGGTAGCCATTCACCTCGCCCTGGACATACTTCAAGAACGCATCCTTATTACCTACCAGGCTCCACACCTTGGGGGCCGGTTTCCACGAAGTCACCTTGCCGTCGTGGACATCCATGAGCACCAACGTCGGGCCGGAAATCTGGTATGCCTCGGTGTACTTCTGGTTTCTGTCGTCCTGGAAGTCGATCATCAGCATCTTGACGCTGCCGTCCTTGATCTGAGGCGCGAACCCTGTCTTCACCGACTCCTCGATGTAGGCGCTGATCTTCCGGCAAGTCGGGCACCGTACCGTGCGATGGAAGTAGCAGGCGATCACTTGATGGGAAGGCCCGGCTGCCGGCTTGTCAGCCGCCGATGCTTGTGGCCCCCGCTCGGACAGAACGAGAGCGACTGCCATCAAGGCACCACAGGCAAGCAGGGATGAAGGTCGGGCGATAGAACGGACGGTCATCGCGTTACTCCTTTGTCTAGTGGGTTGGGACAATTCGTCCAGTAGTGAAGCGGTTTGCTCGGGACACGTGCGGTGCAGGCTATGCACCTTCGCGGGCTACGTCTTCTCCGGCGCAGCGGATTTCTTCGGTTGGAGGGTGATCCCCAGTTCCTTCCACTTGGCCAGAATGTCCTCTTTTGCGAAGAACCCCTCGTGCCGGAAGAGTTCTTTGCCCGAGGCGTCGTAGAAGATCTGCGTTGGAATGGACTGGATGCCGTACTTCTGTCCCGCGTCCTTGTCTTGCCATACGTCGATGAAGATCACCTCCATTGAGCCGACATATTCCGTCTTCAGTTCCTCAAGAATCGGAGCCATCAACTTGCATGGGACGCACTTGCCGGCCCCAAGGTCAACAAGGCGCGGCAAACCTGCGGCATTCGTGGGCAGACGCCCCTTGTTCTGCTCGGGCTCCGGCGCTTTCTGGCAACCGGAAACCCCAATTGAGATGACGAACAGAAGCACGATAGCTTTGAGCACGGCATTGGGCTTCGCCGGGCGATGATCGTTCAGCGACGGTAGTCTTGGCATGGACATCTACTCCGGGAGCGGAAGAGACGGTTGTGGGGGTTGGGCGGGGGAGCGCACTGGATTCGTTGCCGCCGAGGGCGATTCTGGGACCGGCAACGGGGGAGGCGAGGCCGGCGGCTGCAACGCGGAGGGCCCGAGTTGCGGCTGGCCAAGAAACTCGCGTAGACTCGTTTGCACAAAGGCCAAGAACGCGGCCTTGTCGCCGACGTGTTCCCACACCTCGGGCAGCCCTTTCCATTTCGTCTGCTTTCCATCCTTGAACATCGCTAGTACGACGTTGGGAGCCACGACTTCGTAGTCGGTGGCGTAGTGGCCGTTCCCTGGCGACTCGTAGTTGACGACCTGCCAGGCAATCTTGCCGCTCTTGAGTTCCTCAGCAAAGCCCGTCTGGACCGCTTCCTGAGCGTAAGCCTCGATCGTCCGGCAGGTCGGGCAACGGGTGTTCCCGTGCAGGTAATAGACCTTGACACCATCCTGAACAGCTAGGGTTGGCGCAGGATTGTCCTTTGGGGCTTCCTCGCCGCTGACGCTCGCTACCGCTTGCGGCGGCGGCGTCTGCGGCAGGGCCTTGACGATCAGCACGACGCAAGTGGCTGCGACAAACATCAACAGGGAATTGGTCAAAGCGTCCTTCAGGCTCATCGAAAACCCTCCGTATGCGTCAGGCGGTCAAGCGGCTCTTGCCCAGACCGACCACCTTGGCGACAGCCTCGTCGGTGACGGTGGTCTTGCCCTTTTCCATGCCGAGATCGCTCAACCGAATGTACTCGAACTTCGTGAAGCCGGCGTTCTCCAACGTCTTCTTGGCGCAATCGAGCGGGCAGCCGTCAATGGCGAGAATAGCCTGCGCCGCTTGCGTGGTAGCCATGATTCCGCTCACTCGGCCGCCGATACCAGCCAAGCAGAACATCTTCCCCGCGCCCTCCGCAGTCAACTCGCGGGCCGCGAGGTCCGAGAGCTTGCCTACATCGGCCGCCCCGGAGCAGGCGAAAATCAGCTTGGGGGCCGCGCTGCAACAGCCCGCCTGGGGATTGGTTGTTGTGTCTGCCATGCGACAACTCCTTTGGAACGTTTTCGGACCAGTTTCGTCAGGTCACTTGCCCGCGGCCATCCGCAAAGCCACTTCGGCCACGCGCCGGCCGAGATTCTTGACCGTGCTCATGCCGAACTCGTCTTGTGAAATATCATCCTTGCCGCTGTTCCACACGGTTGCCCCCGTATGCGCGGTGGGCCTTCCATCGGCGACGACTACCATTTCCTGGCACATCATGGCTGCCTGAATTCCCTGGAGGGTAAGCTCCTGGCCGCCGTTGCGGACACCGCCTACAGCCAGAGCGCCGCCCACCTTGTTCGCCAGGGCAAACTGGCGCATCCGCAACGAGATGCAGCGGTCGAGGAACGCCTTGCAGAGCGAGGTCATGGAGCCGAAGTAGACGGGTGAGCCAATAATAATGCCCCCCACGTCCTTCGCGGCTAGCTTCGTGGCGAGTTCGGGGAAGTCGTCCTGCTGGCCTGGCTCCAGAGGGATGCCCGCGGCCATGTTCCCGTTGAGCTTCAGGTCGGCCAACTCGACGAGTTCCGTCTCGATCCGCTCGGGATCGACGGCCTTGGCCGCCTCCAGTGCGGTCGTCAGCGCGGCAGCCGTCGTCTTGCCCTTGCGGGGGCTACCCGAGACTGCAATGATCTTGACACGTTTCGCCGCCGAGCCGGATTCGGCAGACACGGCCGGGCCAGTGGCCTGGATCGCCGCGGTAGCGGCAACGCTCAACCCAGCGGCCCGGAGAAACTTCCGACGGTTCGCCTTGGACGCCATGACCGTACTCCTCGTGGTTCAGGTTTGTGGCTACGTCAACATCTTCTGGATGTCCTCGGCCGAGAGCACCTTGCCCACCGCCTTGACCTGGCCGTCGATAGCCAAGGCAGGGGTCATCATCACACCGAACGAGGTGATCTGCCCGATGTCGGTGACCTTTTCCACTAAGGCTTCCGTACCAGCGAGTCGCACGGCGTCCTCCGCGTTCTTCTTCAACTTTTCACACTTCGGGCAGCCGGTGCCTAGAATCTGAATCAGTTTCATCGTCTTGTCTCCTGAGACCTATATTCGTCACTGCGTATATTAAACGAAGAACCAGCCGAACACCATGCCAACCAAAGCGCTCATAACAACGGTCAGTCCGACGAACACCGCCGTCTTCTTGAACCCGATGACGCTGTAGATGACAGCAATGCTCGGCAAGGACAGCGCCGGGCCTGCTAACAATAGGGACAGTGCCGGACCGCGCCCCATCCCCAAGCCGATGAGCGTTTCCAGGATTGGGATTTCCGTAAGCGTGGCGAAGTACCACATCGCACCGATCACGGAGGCGACGAGATTGGCCCCGATACCGTCGCCGCCGACCCACGAGGCTACCCACTCTTCGGGAATCAGCGCGCCGACGAACCCGGTCACAAATACGCCGCCGAACAACAGGGGGATGATCGACTTCGCAAAGCCCCAGGTTTGCCCCATCCAGTCAGCCAATTCTTCCTTGTCGAACCACCCGGCGATCATCAGCAAGGTCGCCGCCAGGCAGGCAAACGCGAAGTACCAGCGGTGCGTGTAAATCCAGTTGGCCCACTCGTAGCCTTCCGGGGTTGCGTAGTCGGTCTTGATTATCTCGCTCTTCGGCACCGTCAACTTCGTGCCCTTTTTGAGTTCACCGACAGGCTCCTCGATTTGCACGCGGAGCATCTCGGTCGTCTCCAACAACACGGCAACCTGCAACTTGGTGCCATCGGTCTTTTCGATCGTTGTCTGGCTCGGATTGGCCCAATCGCTGAAGACCAGGAAGGCGATCATGGCGGCGAAGAATAGGGCGGTCTGGAACAAATTGCGTCTGGGAGCCGGCGGCTCGGGAAGCTGCATGAAGACCGCCTCGCGTTTCTCCTCGTCCTTGCGGAAGATCGCGGCCATAATAACCCCAATTACCACCGCGAACACCACGGAGCCAATCACACGCGCGATCCCGAGGTCGAACCCCAACACTCGCGCGGTGAGGAAGATGGCCATCACGTTGATGGCCGGCCCGGAATACAAGAAGGCGGAGGCCGGTCCCAGCCCCGCCCCAACCCGGTAAATCCCGGCGAACATCGGCAGCACGCTGCACGAGCACACAGCCAAGACCGTGCCGGAGACCGAGGCGACCGAGTAGGCTTCCACCTTATTCGCCTTGGGACCAAGGTGCCGCAGCACGGCCTCCTTGGAGAGGAACGAGGCAATGGCCCCGGCGATGAACATGGCGGGCACCACGCAGGCCAGCGTGTGGTTCCGCGCGTACCACTGGAGCATGTAGAACGCATCCATGATGGCGCGCTGGATGTTCGAGTCGGTGAAGTTCAGGAAGTAGGCGAGCAGGAAGATCGTCACCAGCCCGCCGAGAATGGTCCATTCCTTTTTCATGTTTCATCTCTCCAATGGTCATCGGGTCATTTGGTCGGGACAATCGCCCGCAACGTGTCTGTGCTCAAGTCAGCGTGCTGTCCGCTCTTTCATTCGTGGCGGTGTGTCACACATGCGAAGCCCTTGCGACAAGGCTATGCCGTGAACATCTCCCGTTGTGCCCTCGCATGGCACTTCATCAGCGATTCCACACAGTCGAGGAAGTCCGTAATGCAACCGGCGCACGCACGGTAGTAAACCTGCAAGCCTCGCTTCTCGTGCTCGATGAGGCCCGAGCTTGCGAGAATCGCTAGGTGGCGTGATACGGTGGACATGTCCACGCCCACCATCTGCGTCAGCTCACAGACACAACGTTCCCCGTGTCGAACCAACTCCTCCACAACAAACAGACGCGTCGGATGCGCCATCGCCTTGATAATGCGAGCACGGGTTTCGTACCTGGCTTGGGTCTTCGTATCCATTGGTCTCCCCATTGCCATAGAAGGCTTGCGAGTACCTGGTCTGCCAGGTTGTGCTATGCCGTCCCTTGCCATAGTCAATTGCCACCAGCTACAGTGCCAACCTGTTGTCCGTTCGCTCGCCGCTCGCAGAAGGTCTGGTAGGCCACGGCGAGCGCGTCCCGATATGCCGATTCTTCGCCGGGCTCAATGGGATGGTACACCCTCACCTTTGCCAGCAACGTCTCCGCGCAGCCGTTGCCTGGTCGAAGGCCCTTCTTCTGAAGATGCTCGAAGAT
>CAZFKF010000409.1:0-5361 GCA_964518805.1 uncultured Planctomycetaceae bacterium
TCGTCACTCCAACCGGGGAAGCTGGGTTTTCGTCCAGGCTCGTTGGCCGTTTCATGCTTCAGTGCGAGACGCAAGACCCTGGAGAAATTCCTCATCTCCGACTCTCCCCCTGCCAAGCTGAGCTGCTTAGGTTGTCTGGATCGACCTGGTTTCACCGGTCTGGGTGTCGAGGCGGTCTTGTAACATATCAAGGCCATTCGACCAATAGCGGCAACGCCAAGGTCCGGGGGAAAGGGTGGAGCCACCGCAGGAGCGGTGCCCGCCGCGAATGCAGATTTCGTTTTTCAAATAGCTCTGTCGGAGGGGTGTCACATATTCTGGCCAGAGCACCGGATGGGGAGGACGCGAGGTAAGATTATGTTGAACCTGAGTGAAAACAACTGCGCGCCATGATGCCAAACCGGCTGCCGTTCGTAGTGCGGGCTAGCATTCTGGCGGGTGGTTGATTGATACTGCGCTGGTCCGGCGGTCCCATCGCTGGACTACGAGATGTCTTGCGATCAGCCGAATTCCTTGGAGCACCAGCCAAAGAGGACCTCCACTCGTGCCTGATACAGCAATCCTTCTCGAACAGCTTGGCCTGGCCTTGGTGCTGGGGCTCTTGGTGGGCCTGCAACGCGAGCACGCCGCATCGGGACTCGTTGGGCTGCGAAGCTTCGCGCTGATCACGGTGCTGGGCACGGTGACCGCCCAGCTTGGCACGGCGTTCGGCGGATGGGTGGTAGCCGCCGGCTCGCTGGGGGTTCTTGGAATCCTGGCCTTTGCGCACCACATGCGTACCGAGGACCGTCCCGGCGGCGCCGGCATCACGACCGACGTGGCTGCCCTGCTCATGTTCGCCGTGGGAAGCCTGCTGGTCGTGGCCCCGCTGGCTGTGGCCGTGGCCGTAGGCGGCGGTGTGGCCGTGCTCCTGCAATACAAACCCGAGTTGCACAGCATCGCCCGGCGTTTGGGTGACGACGATCTTAAGGCGATCATGCAGTTTGTGCTGATCACCTGCATCGTGCTGCCCGTTCTGCCGCGCGAGCCATTCGACCCGTTCCACGTGCTCAGCCTGTTTGAAACCTGGCTGTTTGTCGTGCTGATCGTAGGCATCAACCTGGGTGGGTACATCGCCTACAAGTTCTTCGGGCAGAATGCCGGGATGCTCTTGGGTGGGCTGCTGGGCGGGGCAGTTTCGAGCACCGCGACCACGGTCAGCTATTCGCGCCAGGCGCAAAGCAATCCCTCGCTTGTTCGTTCTGCGGCAATCGTGATCATGATCGCCTCTGCGGTTGTCTACGTGCGGATCCTCGTGCTCGTGGGAGTCGTCTCCCCGGAAAGCCTGGTGCATGCGGCCATACCGTTGCTTGTCCTGACGGGCGTATCCTTGCTTACGGTGCTGATCGGGTGGCGGCGGGCCCGGCGCGAGCCGTGCGAAATGCCAGACTTGGGCAACCCCACGCAACTCAAGTCGGCGGTCTTCCTGGGCGTCATGTATGCGATCGTGCTCTTGGCCTTGGCTGCAACGCGAGAGTACCTGGGGAAATCGGAAGGACAAGCCCTCTACGTGGTGGCAGGGCTCTCCGGCCTGACGGATGTGGATGCGGTGACCCTTTCCACGGCCCGGATGGCGAAGACCGATCCCCTCATTGCCGCCGAGGGCTGGCGCATGATCGTCGTGGCCGCGCTGTCGAACCTGATGTTCAAGACGGGGGTGGCCTGGTTGCTGGGCGGCCGGACCCTATTACGACAAGTGGCCCTCTTGTTTTCCATCCCCGCGGCAACCAGCCTGCTCCTCTTGGGTCTGCTGTGAATCTCCCGGAAACGCAAACACGCCCCTTTGGCATGGTATCCGAACGCGAGGGCGAGCGATATTCTTGAAATATAGTCGTCAAGCAGGTCGTTGGTCCAACGAGGCGCTGGAAGCGGCAGAGTGGATTGGCCCTACTTCTGTGAATCGCCGGACGCGGAATCATCCTGGAATTCACCTTGTGGATGAGCGTGACGACAAGAGTACGGGCAGGTTGGTATGTCGCGACACGTGATTCTGCCTCCTGATGAGGCGCCCACATCTGATGGCATTCGCGCCGGTGGTTGGTGGCACGAGACGGAAGACGGTCGCCGGGTCGCCTGCGATCTCTGTCCGCGAGGCTGTACCCTGGGAGACGGCGACCGGGGCTTCTGTTTTGTGCGGCAGAATCGCGGCGGCCGGATGGTCTCGACGACTTACGGTCGCAGCACCGGATTCTGCATCGATCCGATCGAGAAGAAGCCGCTCAATCAGTTCTATCCCGGGACTTCCGTGCTGTCGTTCGGCACGGCGGGCTGCAACTTGGGATGCAAGTTCTGCCAGAACTGGTCCATTTCCAAATCGCGGCAAGTGGAGGTCATGAGCGACGCGGCCTCGCCCGAAGACATCGCCCTCACGGCGCGCCAAATGCAGTGCCGCAGCGTGGCGTTCACCTACAACGACCCGGTCGTTTGGGCCGAGTACGCCCTGGATACGGCCAAGGCGTGCCGGGATCAGGGCGTCAAGACCGTCGCGGTCACGGCCGGCTATATCACGCCCCTCGCCCGAGAGCCGTTTTACGCCCTGATGGATGCCGCCAATGTCGACCTGAAGGGTTTCACCGAAGAGTTCTATTGGAAACTCAGCAGCAGCCACCTGGACCCCGTGCTCGACACGCTCCGCTGGATCGCACGCGAGAGCGACGTCTGGATGGAGATCACGAATCTGATCATTCCTCGGGCCAATGACGCGGCGGATCAGATCGCCCGGATGTGTGACTGGCTGGTGGAGAACGTCGGGGCCGAGGTGCCGCTCCATTTCACAGCCTTCCACCCGGATTTCCGCTTGACCGACCGGGGGCCTACCCCCCCCTCGTCGTTGACCGCTGCGTGGGAAATCGCCCGGCGCGCAGGCTTGAGGTATGTTTACACAGGGAATATTCAGGACGAGCGGCACCAGAGTACCTATTGCCCCGGTTGCGGGTGCGTGCTCATTGAGCGCAGCGGCTATCAACTCGGTGTGTACGACTTGAAGGGCAATCGCTGCCGGCACTGCGATGCGCCGATCGCCGGGCGGTTCGATGACCGACCGGGCGACTGGGGCGCGAGGCGGATGCCGGTGCGTATTGCGCCGTCGCGACCCCGACGCGGCGCCAAACCAATACCGCCCCCGCCGCCGACTGATAAGGCGAAAGGAGATCCTCCCATGGCGGCCGATGTGAACCCCAATGCCGAGGCTTCCGTCACCGCGTTTGGGCGTCCGGGGCTCGCTCCGCCTCAAGACGAACTGGTGCTGCGCACGGCTGGAGAGCGCGTGGCGTGCGCCGTACGTTCGCAGCCCCCGCAGCGGCTTGACGACGTTCTGGGAGAGGCGGCAAGCCTGCCCGTTATCGGCGCGTTCGTTAGCCTGAAGCGGTCGGGCCAACTGCGATCCTGCTGCGGATTCCTTGGCGCCAAGGTGCCCTTGCACGAGGCGTTGGATCACGCTGCGGTTCGTGCGGCGAAGGACGACCCCCGCTTTCCGCCGATCTCGCCGGCCGAATTGCCGTATCTTGACGTCGAGGTGTGGCTGCTGTGGAACATGCAGCCGGTCGCGGCCCAAGGCGTGGATCGGATCAAGACTTTCACGATCGGCACCCACGGTTTGCAGATAGCTCGCGGCCCGCACCGAGGACTCTTGCTGCCCGGCGTGCCCGTGGAGCATCGTTGGGACGCCGAGACGTTCCTCCGCCAGGTCTGCATTAAAGCGGGGCTGCCTCCGGAGGCGTGGAAGGATCACGATACCGCCCTCTCGACGTTCGAGGGATACTCGATCGCGGGCAACATGAGGTCGATCCTGGGGGCGGCGGGCGAGGACGCGTCCAGCGGCGGTCCGACCCTGGCCGACCTGGGACCACTGGCCGAATTCTGCCGAGGGAATGTCCTTGCTCATCTCTACGGCGCGACCGCCAGTTGCTATGCCCCCGCGGCGTATGATGGTGGCGTCAACGGCGTCGTGCTGAGCGTATCGCTTCCGGGCCGTCCGGAGACCCTCGATTCCAGCGCGGTCTCCGTGCGCCCGGAAATGCCGCTGCAATCGACGCTGTTCAACTTGACGAAGATGGCGGCAGACAGTCTCGTCGGATCGCGGATCGATCCACGGATGGTGGAGCGCGCGAACTGCGGCTTGAGCATCTTGTGGGACCCGGCCATGCACGGTTCTCTCGAAGGTCCGGACCTGGCGGGGATCGATCCCCGCCGCCGAGCAGTGCTGGTCATGCAGCCGTCGTGCTGGGTGCTGGCCTACGATCCGAGCCAATCCGCCGAAGCCCTGTACCATGCTTGTCGGGAGCGTTTGGGGCACTCAGGCCAAGCCCCGGGGCAGGTTTGCTCTCTGGCGATCACCTCGACCCAGCCGCGTCTCTTGGTGAGCAACGTCCCCGTGCCACAGCCGCTGGGATCGGTGCGCCCGCCTGCGGTGGCCGGACGTTTCTATCCGGGCACGCCAGAAGCTGTGGACCAGATGCTCGATCAACTCCTGCCCAAGGTGCGAGAGACTGGAGCATGGGCCGGGGTCTTGGTTCCGCACGCGGGTTGGGTGTATTCGGGTCGTTTGGCGGCGATGGCCCTGAGCCGCGTCGCCATTCCTTCCCGGGTCATCGTCATCTGCCCCAAGCATCGCGCGGGAGGGGCCGATTGGGCAGTTGCGCCATACCGCGGTTGGGCCCTTCCGGGACGCGAATTGGAATCCGATCTCGAACTGGCCAAGCAGTTGGTCGAACACGTGCCCGGGCTGGTGCTCGACAGCGAAGCCCATCGCGACGAACACGCCATCGAGGTGCAATTGCCGATTCTCGCCAGATTGGCGCCCGAGAGCCGCGTGGTGGGAATCGCCATTCACGGCGGCGATTTCCAGCGCATCGCCAAGTCCGCGGAACAATTGGCGCGCGTGCTGCAATCGCTGGAGGAACGTCCGTTGCTGGTCATTTCCAGCGACATGAATCACTACGCCGACGACGAGAACACGCGGCGTCTGGACCGCATGGCCTTGGAGGCGATGCAAGCGCTCGACGCGCAGCGGTTGTATGACACGGTCGTCTCTCAGCGAATCAGCATGTGCGGCATGCTGCCGGCGGTGCTCGTGATGGAGACACTCCGGCAGTTGGGCTCGCTGAATCGCTACGATCCGGTCGGCTACGCGACCAGCGGCGACGCGTCGGGGGATCGCCGCCAGGTCGTCGGCTACGCGGCGGGGCTGTTTGCATAGCTGGAAGAGCGTACCTTGGCGCCCTCGCATTCGCCGTTCCGTATTCACGATTCCGTGTTCGCCATTCATTTGTAAGCGCCCGATTTGGGCAGAACCACGAGCGTGGGGCGGCCTGGGTGGAGGCG
>CAZFKF010000410.1:0-5358 GCA_964518805.1 uncultured Planctomycetaceae bacterium
CGAGGACCTTCCCAGCACGCTTTCGGTTGCCGCGCCGGTGGTCGTCGCGCCCCATGCAAACGCCGGCCTCAAGCAGGCGATGGCGATGCCCGAACGCCAGATCATCCTGGACGCCCTCGACGCCCACCACTGGAACCGCATCGCCACCGCGGAATCGCTCGGCATCAACCGTACGACCCTCTATAAGAAGATGAAACGGCTCGGCCTGGAAGAGCCCCACCGCGCTGCGGTCGCCCGCTAGAACCGCTTCCGTAAGTCCGCGGAGGCGAGCCGTTCGTCGTGCCGGGCTTGAGGCCGTTGAGTTCCGCGTTCCCTCGTGGATGGCACGAACGCAACGTCCTCACTATACTCGAGGCCACGAACGACACCGCGAGGGCTCGATGCCATGGCCAGAGGCGTTGAAGACGGAATACCCGCTGCATCCCGGGAAAACGAATCCCGCATGCGTGAAGTGCGTTTCGAGCATTCGCGCGAATTCCCGCACATTCTCGAGCACCTCCGCGCGTCGCTGTTGGTCTCAACGTACCAGGCGGGGAAGTTGGTCGTGGTCGGCAGCCACCAAGGCCGGCTGACGTTCGCCTTTCACAACTTCGATCGCGTCATGGGGGTCGCCGTGAGCCGGCAGCGGATCGCCGTAGGTACGCGACGGCAAGTCTACCTGCTGCATCCTTCCCACGAGTTCGCTGGGCGGATTCCGCCTTTGGGCATTCACGACGGCTGCTGGCTGACGCGCGGTTCACTCGTCACCGGCAATGTGCACGGACACGAGATGGGCTGGGGGCAGGAGGGCTTGTGGCTCGTCAACACGCTCTTCTCCTGCCTGTGCACGCTGGAAGACGGCTACAGTTTCGTGCCCCGCTGGCGCCCACCGTTCATCAGCGAATTGGCGGCCGAAGACCGCTGCCATCTCAACGGGTTGGCCATGGAGGAAGGCCGGCCGCGATTCGCTACCGCGCACTCCGATTCCAACGAGCCGGCCGGGTGGCGGCCCAACAAGGCCACCAGCGGCTGCGTGATCGACGTGGTCACCGGCCAACTCGTGGCCCGCGAACTGTGCATGCCGCATTCTCCGCGGTGTTTCCAGGATCGGCTGTGGGCCCTGGATTCGGGGAAGGGACGCCTGATCGCCATCGATCGCCCAAACGGCCACATTCAGGAGGTAGAACGCTTTCCCGGATATGCCCGGGGATTGTGCTTCCACGGGCAGTTCGCATTCGTGGGGCTCTCGAAGATCCGCGAGACATCCGTGTTCGGCGGCGTGCCCATCGCCGAACACCGCGACGAACTGCGGTGCGGGGTGGCGGCCGTGGACCTCGTCTCGGGACGGACCGTGGCCTGGCTTCAATTCCACTCCGGCGTGGATGAGATCTTCGCCGTGGACGTGCTTCCAGGCTGTCTCCATCCGGTTCTCTCGGGCCCCGACCCCGAGCAGGACGGACGCCAAGACATTTGGGTCGTGCCGCCGGAAATGCCGATCGCGGCGGCGCGTTCCGCAACAGGATCGAATGAACCGCCGCCGCCCGAGGCGTCCTCGGCGCCTCCCGAGGGCGCCGGGCAGATGGTCGCCGAAGCATCATCGCTTTGGCGGCAGGGACGGCTTGTCGAGGCCTTGGAGCAATTCAAACGGGCCAGCACGGCCTTGCCCGACCGCGGCGACATCCTCACGGACCTCGGCAACGTGTACCAGGAACTCGGCGACCAGGATGCGGCCTTGGCTTGTTACCGCCGGGCGGTGCGGGTGCAGCACGACTGCCTTCCGGCTCACCAGAACCTGGGCTACCTCCTCTTCAACTACGGCGAACCGGACGAAGCCATCGCTCACTACCAAGAGGCGCAGCGACTGGCTCCGAGCGGCATCAACCGCCTCCTTTCTGCCACGGTGCTGCCGGTCATCTACGATTCGACGGACCAGTTGCGCCGCTGGCGCGAGCGATACACTGCGCAAGTGACTCGCCTGGCCGAGGAAGGAGTGCAGATCGACACGACGCGCTGCATGGTGCCGACCAGTTTCTTCCTGGCATACCAGGGCGAGAACGACCGACGGTTGGCGCAAGCCTTGGGCAGAATCTACCAGGGGGTGGACCTTGTGGCCGCGGGACGGACAGCCGCCGCGGTTGAAGGCAGCAGGCACACTCCGTGTGCCGCAGCGGACGGCACACGGAGTGTGCCTGCTACAGTTCTTGGTGTTGGCGGTGTCAGTTCGCGGCGCGTGCGGGTGGGTTTTCTCTCGGCCTATTTCCGTGACCACACCATCGGACGGCTCAACCTGGGACGCGTGCAGCACCTGACCAGGGATCGCTTCGAGGTAACCGTGCTCTATGCGGGCCGGCGCGAGGACGAAATGACGCGAGCGTTCGCGCGGGCCGCCGATCGGTTCGTGGCCGTGCCGCGCGACGTGGCGGCGGCCCGGCGTCAGATCGCCGACTTGGGGCTCAACCTACTGATCTTTGCTGACGTGGGGATGGATGCTCTGACCTCGACGCTGGCCTTCTCGCGCATGGCCCCGATCCAATGCGTGACGTGGGGACACCCCGACACGACCGGCAGCCCGGCGATGGATTACTTCATCTCCAGCGAACTGCTGGAAACGCCGGAGGCCGACGGCCACTACAGCGAACGACTCGTGCGCCTGCCGAACCTGGGGACGTATTACTATCGCCCGTCGCTGTCCGGTCCCGATCGCTCGCGCGAGTCGTTCGGCCTGGAGTCGGGCCGCCATGTGTATCTCTGCCCGCAGACGCTGTTCAAGTTCCACCCCGACTTCGACACCGTGCTCGACGGCATTCTGGCCCAGGACCCGCTGGCGGACTTGGTGCTCCTGCAAGGCCGGGTACCCCACTGGACCGCGAAGCTCCAGCAGCGGCTAGCCCGCTCGTTGGGCGATCGCAGCTCCCGCGTGCGATTCCTGCCATCGCAGCCCAACGAAGCGTTCCTGCAGCTCCTCTCGCGGGCCGATGTGGTCCTCGACCCTTTTCCTTACGGCGGCGGCAACACGAGCTACGAAGCACTGGCCATGGGAGTGCCAATCGTGACCTGGCCCAGCGCGTACTTGCGCGGGCGAATCACGTTGGCGTTGTATCGAAAGATGGGCTGGACCGAGTGCGTCGCGGGTTCGGCCGAGGAGTATGTCGATTTGGCACTTCGGCTGGCCAACGATCGCGCTTACCGCCAATCCGCTTGCACAACGATCCAGGCCACCAGCCCGGCTCTGTTTGAAGATCTCGATGAAGTGCATGCATTGGAGGTCTTTCTTCAGGGGCTGACGGTACCAAGGGGCGGGCTTGCTTCGGGCGCGTAACCTTCGAGTCTGGCAGACTCGATCTGCGGACCCTACGAGTCCCGGTTCATCGGCCGATCCCTCCGCGCCAACGTCTCCCCTCCTGTGCGGGAACGTTGCATACGCCGAGATTTTTTTCGCGGGGGGTGTCTTGCCAATTGAAAAGACTCGTGACCACGGCTAGGCTAGGCACGGTCCTGCAAGTCTTGAAACGCACCGCCATCGCGTTTTCTGGTCGCAAGAGTCTCGGCACTCGACGAAGGATAGAGCCATGCGTAGTCGCTCAAGAATTCCTGCGCCCTCCCCGGTCTTTGGCGTCCGCCGTGGCACGGGCGCGCCAGCATCCTGCCGCAATCGCCGGCTGCTGGTCGAGCCCTTGGAGGACCGTCGCCTTTTGTCGGTCGGTCCGGAGTTGGTCCGCGACATCAACCTGCTTCCGAGCGCCGAGAGTTCGTCTCCGGCCAAGATGATCGAGATGAACGGGGCGGCGTACTTCATCGCGTCGTCGCCCACGACGGGCGATGGGATCTGGAAATCGGATGGCACCGTGGCCGGCACCACGTTTCTCACCGGCGGCGCCCAGCGCGGCGGCTACTACTCTAGCGACGCTTCCCAATTGGCCAACGTAAGCGGAACGCTCTTCTTCACGGCGTACCGCGGAGACAAGGGGATCGAACTCTGTCGGTCGAACGGGACCCCGGCCGGAACCGCGCTTGTGAAGGACATCTTCAGCGGCTATAGCTCCTCGTGGCCGTCGAATCTGACCAACGTGAACGGAACGCTGTTCTTCACGGCGAATGACGGAACCAGCGGCGTGGAACTCTGGAAGTCGGACGGCACCGCGGCCGGAACCGTCATGGTCAAGGATATCTTCCCCGGCGCTTCTTCCGGCTATTATGGCGGCTCACATCCCCATAGCTCGAATCCGCGGAACCTGACGAATGTCAATGGGACGCTGTTCTTCACCGCCGACGACGGCGCCAACGGCGTGGAACTCTGGAAGTCGGACGGCACCGCGGCCGGAACCGTCTTGGTCAAGGACATCGTCGCCGACGGCGATTCGTCCTCGCCCGCGGGCTTGACGAACGTCAACGGGACGCTCTTCTTCGCGGCCGATGACGGCACTTACGGAAGGGAACTCTGGAAATCGAACGGAACGGAAGCTGGAACCGTCTTGGTCAAAGACATCTTTTCGGGCAACGAATCTGGATCCTATGGGTATAGCGGTCCTCCCAACAACTCCGATCCGCAGAATCTGACAAGTGTAAAAGGGACGTTGTTCTTCACCGCCAACGACGGGACAAGCGGCGTGGAACTCTGGAAGTCGGACGGCACCGGGTCGGGAACCGTCCTGGTCAAGGACATCTTCCCCGGCACGAGCGAGCCTTCTTACGGGAGCCCCTATCCGAATAGTTCGAGTCCGCAGGGTCTGACGAACGTCAATGGGACGCTTTTCTTCACCGCCAACGACGCGACCAACGGGGTCGAACTCTGGAAGTCCAGCGGCGCCGAAGCCGGAACGACCCTGGTCAAAGACGTTCTTGCCGGCAGCAGTACGTCGGCCCCCTCGTATCTGATCAATGCGAACGGAACCCTGTTTTTCGCCGCCAACGACGGAGTTCATGGGCGGGAACTCTGGAAGTCGAACGGCACCGCTGCGGGAACGGTGCTCGTGGATGACATCTCAGGGGGAACGGCGGGATCGAATCCCTCGGGCATGGCGAACGTCAATGGGGCGGTTTTCTTCAGCGCCGACGACGGGTCCACGGGCTGGGAACTCTGGAAGTCGGACGGCACCGAGACCGGAACCGTCTTGGTCAAGGACATCTTCCCCGGCAGCAACTCCGGATACTCGACTCCTTTCCCCAACAGCTCCCGCCCAGGAAACCTGACGAACGTCAACGGGACACTGTTCTTCACCGCCAATGACGGCACCCATGGCATTGGACTCTGGAAGTCCGACGGCACCGAGGCGGGGACGATCCTCGTCAAGGACGTCGCCCCCAGCAGCTCCTATGGCACCTACTGGCGCTCGTGGCACCTCACGAACGTGAACGGGACGCTGTTCTTCACCGCCAACG
>CAZFKF010000411.1:0-5349 GCA_964518805.1 uncultured Planctomycetaceae bacterium
GCTGCGTCAGGAGCATTCCATAGACGGCCAGGGCCATTCCGCTGGTGAGGATCAGATCGTTGTTCACGACCATCACGTCGTCCAAGAATGGCGCGTGGAGCACGACCAGCGCGGTCGCCACCAGGGCCAGTCGCCGGCCTGCGCCCGCCAGACGTGTGCTTCGGTAAAAGACCCAGTACATCCAGAAGAGGAACGCCGGCTGGACCATCCACGCCAGCCCGTCGTCGCCGGTCCAACGCATCAAAAGGTAGATGATCGACTGCGAGAGCATCGGCGAATGCTCCGCGGCCGAGTCGTGAAACGGCAAATCCACCGGGGCGAGATAGCCCTCTTGAAGCCAGCGCACGGGGAGCGTCACGTGATAGATCAGGCTGTCGGTCCCCAGCGACAATCCCCACCGCGACTCCCACAGCACCTGCACGACGACCGACAGCGACACGAGAAGGCCCGTCCACGCTCCGACGTCCAACGCTCTGGCGAGGATCGTCGATCGGAGTTGAGTGGGCCGGCGACCTTGGCCTCGATCTTGCCTTGCCATGGTGCAAACGTGCCTGGGTTGGACGATCGTAACCTGCCTCTCGCGCGATGGTTGTCTGTACGCGTATTCTCACGGAAGTGGCGGGCGGCTGCCGCCTTTCGAGGTCGCCGCCGCAACGCTGCCGAGCGCAACCGCCGCCGTGAGCCGGACCCAGGGATCTCCGTCGTCAAGGAGCGGTAGAACCGCGGGAACGACCTGCTTGAGGTGGCCGGGGTAGCGTTCCACGATGCGGCGAATCGCCCCGGGCACGGCCGTGTCTTCGAGTTGCCGCCGGTTCTGGCCTGCGACGCTCGGCGGCAGCGGCGCGCCCGTCTCGGAGGAACGCAAGTGAAGTCCCGGCATGAAGCGTTTGTCCGGAAGCAGCCGCAGCAGCACCGGCACGGCCATGTCGGCCGCTTCGACGTTCAGAGAGGCGACGCGTCCGATCGCTTCGACAACCTCCCACCGGGCCGCTCCGGGCGCGTCCAACAAGATGCGGAGAAGCTGTTGAACGATTGGCTTCGCCTGTCCTGGAGCCGTTTCGGCAATCGCCTCCAAGGCGCGTGTCCCAGCGTGTCTTACCGAGTCTTGGATGTCGTTCAGAGACTTGACTGCCGCCGGAACGGCACGTTCGGCTTCCCGGGGATGACCGCGGACGACGCAGCTCAACGCGTCGACGAGCCCGCTTCGGACGTCCCAATACTCGTCTTCAGGAACATCGAGGAGCAACGAGACCGCCGTCTTCGCCTTTGCGGCATCCAAGTCAGGCACGACGTCGCCAGGGTGTGAACGCCAACCGCCCAAATGGAACATGTAGACAGTCCTGGCGCGCTCGTGCATGTCGTAGGACTGGAGCCTCTCGCGGATCGCCGCAACGACCCGCGGGTCCTCCAGACCGATGCGGATCAGAATCGTGCCCGCGCGATACCGCAGTCGCTCATCGGAGGACTGGAGACAGGCGAGGAGTCTGGGAACGGCGCCCCCGGCGGCGCCGCGTCGCGCATAGGCGAGCGCCCGGGCAAAACCGGGCCAATCGCCAGTCTTCAGTGTCTGCAGGAATTCGTCGTCGTTCTTGATGGGCTCGCCTGTTGGCGGCGGCTCGAGCGGCGACGCGCGCTGCCCGGGATCCTGTCTCCACCAGCCGCCGTCGGGACGCGCCATGGCCAACACTTCGAGAAGTCGTTCCGACTGCGGCTGCGGCAGTGGCGACTCGGACAAGATGGCCTCCACAACGCCGCCCGTCGAGGCATCCCACGGCGTAGCACTATCCCAAAGACGGACCTCGGCGGGCTGCCCGGGTTGGGATGGGCCGGGGCCGCCGATGCGACGCAGTCCCGACACGTGAACGCCGCGGAGCGACGCCAGGCCCTCTCTCGCGAGATGTCCTGTGCCGCGGGGAATACGAACGGTGACTTGTGCAAGGGACGGCAACACCTGGAGGTGCGCCGCGCCGGCCGGCGTCGCCAGGCTCTCGCCGATTTCCACGGTCTTCAACCGTGGGAGCCGGCCGAGACGGGCGAGGCCGGCGTCGGTGATCTTGGTTTCGGAAAGGCTGAGGCATTCCAGATTCACCAGGGCGCTCAGGTTATCCAAGCCGGCGTCGGTTACCTGCGTGCCGTCGATTCGAAGCATGCTCAATTTCGTGAGTCCGGCGAGTTGCGATAGGTCGTCGTCGCCGATTCCCGTCCATTCCAGCGAGAGTGTCTGCAATCCGGACAGCCCCGCCAGCGGATGCAAGGCGCCGTTGGTGATCGCCGTGCGCCCGAGGTCCAGCCTTTCCAGTCGGGTGAACGCCTTGAGGCCCGTCAGGTCGTCATTCGTTGCTCGGGTGCCGGCGAGGCTCACCACCACGACCCGGGCCGGCATCAGCCACTGGAACGAACTGGTCGCGAAGGTCTCCTGGCCGGAGATGAGCGTCCCGCCCAGCTCACGAACGGCTGCCGCCGCGGCCTTCTCGCGTTCGATCTGCCCCATGCGGATGGCCAGCGCGACTGCGGCGGCGAGCACGATCAGGAGAACGGGACCGCAGCCAAGTTCAAACCGCCTTCTCGACCGGCCGACGGTGGTGTCTGAATTGTCTGGGTTCATGTCCACGGTCTGTTCGAAAAGAAACCTCCGCAATTGGGTGGCATGCTCTCACGACGCGAAGCGTCGGGTGAGCATGGAAGCTACGACCTCCGCCTCCATGCCGACCCGCGGCAGAGCCGCGTGACGGCATGCCACACGACTCGAGAACCATGGAAGCCATTCTTCATTCTTCGGCGGATCTTTACGGCCCGCCGGGGGCCACGCTGACGCCGGAGAGGGCCTTGCCGTCGGGCGCCCGGAGACGGCAGCAGAGCGACCATTCGCCGCCGCCTTGCGTGACCTTGACCAACAGAGTGTTTTCTCCCGGTTTGAGCTTCACCGCGGCCTTGTCCTGATCGGGCGAACAGGGACGGACCGCGTTATTGGCGTGGACCAGGTGCCCGTTGAGCCAGATCTTGACGCCGTCGTCGCTGCCGATTTGGAGGAGGGCGTTCTGCTCCTTCGTCGAGATGATTTGGGTCTTCAGGTAGCAGGCCCGGTTGAACCCGCTGAAGACCTTGTCGATCTCGACCAGCCCGGCCCTGCTGCCCGGCGGCACAACCACCGGGCGCCATTCGGCCTTGGCGCCGGGTTTTTCGGGCGCAAAGGGGATATCGAACAGGGCCGAGCCGTCCTTGCCCTCCTGCACGTAGGGGCCCGACAGGAGCCAGGCGATGATGAACCCGTCGGGCGACTGGCCCACGTTCTTGAGCGCCGCAAGCGCCTCCTCGACTTCTGTCTTGACTTCGCTGCTGGCGGCCTGCGATTGGATCTCCTCGAGCGCGGCCTTGGCTTGCTTGAAATGGGCCGGGCCGATCTGCCGGGCCAGGCGGATGACGGCCCTTGTGGCGTCGCCCGAAAGCGACGCGTCCTTCCGGCACGTCTGAAGCAATTCCAGGGCGCCCAGCGAAGGCAACTGGGCCAGCCCGGCGATCGCCTGCTTCTTCTCCTCCGCGCGCCGGGCCACCTCCAGGACGCTGCGATAGATCGCGAGCCGTTCGGCCAAGGACACGTCCTTCAGGTTTGCCAGGCGCAGGCAGCCGTCGCGAAGGGCCAGCACGGCATGGGCCGGCTTCGGCGGGTTCTTGGCCAAGTCGAGCAGATACGGCGCAGCCGCCGTCTCGGGCCAGGCGACCAGCGTGCGGATGGCTGTCTCGCGCACTTCGTCGTTGGCATCGTCGATTGCCTTGCGAACCGCAGTTAAGGCTTCCTCGCCGCGGGTGTAGACCAGCAGCCGCAGCAAGGCGCTGCGCGCGGCGGGCGTCGCAGCCTTGTCCATGGCCGCCAAGAGGGCCTTGGCTGCGGCCTGCTTGTCCGTCGCTCGGGCACAAATCGCCTTCACGGCATCTTCGGCCCCGCGGCGAAGCTGGCTGCTGCTCTGTGGATGGATCAGGACGCCGGCCAGAGGCGCCAACTGCTCGGATTTGCCCAGCACCGCCAGTCCCTTGGCGGCCTCCGCGGCCATGGCGGCATCGGACCCGCTCAAGAGCCGCACCAGAATCGGCAGCGCCGACTCGACGCGACGGTTGGCCAACACGGCCAGCACCACCGCCCGGTCGTCGGCGCTGGGGGACTCGATGAGCCTGGCCAACGCATCATCGACGCCCGGCTTGCCCATCTCTTGAAGCACCTTGCGGGCCGCATCGGCCACGGCCTCGGGCTTGGCATGCGCCAGGCGCACCACGAGCGGCACGTCGGCCGCCTCGCCGTGGCGGACCAGGCACTCCAGGGCCGCCACGCGCACGCCGGCGTCGTCGGCTGCTTCGAGGACCTTGAGCACCGCCGCCCGCGCAGCCACATCCGGCTGATCGGCGAGCACGCGGAGCAGGGCGAGTTGCCCGAGGCGATTCATTGCCGGCAGCCGATCGGCCACGGTGTCTTTCAACGCCTTGTCCGTGGAGCCGAGGTACGCAGCGATCGCCGCCTTCCGCGCCCATTCGTGTTCCGGCTCGTCAGGGCCCTGCAACAAGTTCAAGAGACTGGCGACCGCCGACTCACGATCGAGCGTCTGAAGCATGCCTTGGATTGCCGCAACGCTCAGCCCTTGCGGTCCGTTCAAAGTTACGCTCTTGTAAAGGCGAAGGGCCTGATCCTTCTTTCCGGCGGCAGCCAGGTGATTGGCTGCCGCGATCTTTGCCCGGGCAAGCGTTCGCGACAAAGCCGCGGGCACTTGAATGCTCTCCAACGCTTTGACCGCTTCCTCCGTTCCGATGGCACCCAGCGCAGAAATGGCCGCTCCGGCTACCTGCGGATCGCCGTCGGCGGCCAGGCCGCTGAGGGGCTCGACGGCCTCGCCATCGCGCCGAACGCCGAGCGAACCGATCAATCCGACCAAGAGCTTGCCTTTGACTCTCGGCAAGGCAGCGCGAAGGGCGGCTCCGGCGGCGGGGTCGGCCTTGGGCTCCAACGCCATCCGGGCCGGGTGCGACAGGTCTTCATCGGCCAGCAGTCGCGCCACGGCCGGGATGCACTCCGCCGAGCCGACCACGCCCAGCCAGCGGCAGATGAATCGCTTGCCGTCCTTGGTCGTCTCGGGCGACTTCAAGACGGCCAACAGGCGATGCTCGATGTCCTTGTAGCCCGAGGCGGGCGTCTTGCGAATCTCGGCTTCGATCGCGGCCAGCGGCTCGCGGCTTTGTCCGAACTGATACTTCGCCAGGGCCTCGTAGGGATCGGCCAACGCCTGCGCCGGCAGAAACGCCACGGCGGCCAGAAGCGTATAGAAATAGGACTTCATTGCAATTTCTCCAGAAAACGGTTACTCC
>CAZFKF010000412.1:0-5345 GCA_964518805.1 uncultured Planctomycetaceae bacterium
ATGTCGAGGCAGGGGACGACATACGGCGGGTGATTCTTGGTCGCCTTGCGCAGCAGGTCGCCGTCCTTGCCCGCCTCGCCCACCCAAAGATAGTCGTACACTTTGTTGTTCGTCTTCGGAGCTGTCGGGCCGCCGATGTGTACTTTGACGATCCCGCCGCGGCGATTCACCTCGGCGTAGATCAATCCCAACAGGTCCTCCAGGGCGCCGTCGTGGGTCGGGCTCTCATCGAAGGCGACGACTTCGTCCTTGGCCTGGGCCTCGGGGTCCTTGCTCCCCGGCTGCGTGTAGCCCAGGTCGTTGTAGATGCCGTCGATGCCGTAGTCGTCGAGGATTCGCACCAGGTGTTTCAGGAAATACGCCCGCCACCCGGGGCTCGCCGGCGAACAATGGGCGTAGCGGAAGTAGATTTCGCGGAGATCCTGACGCGTGGCCCACTCGGGCCGGAAATCGGGATCCGTGCGCTCGAAGTAGCCGCTGGAGACGTAGACGATCAACCGCATGCCGCGGCGGTGCACCATGTCCACGAATCGCCGCATCCCGGCGGGGTTCAGCGCCGCAAGCTTGTGCGAGCCGAAAAGGCGTTGCGAATCGTTCCACTCCTCATGGACCTGGATCAGGCGGATGCCGTGATCGCGCAGGCGGTCCAACTCCTGCTCGTCCCATGCGTCGGGGTCCCAAGGCTTCACGCAGGGATACTCGCCCAGATTGTAACAGCACGTGCCCGGCAAATAGCTCGTCACCAAGTGCTTGCGCATTGCGCGGCGGATATGCCGCTGGGCATGGGCGATGTTCTCCAGACGCCGCCGCTGGTCGTCGGCCGAATACGTCGCCAGGACCGGCGGAGTCGCCGGCACGCTCGGCGCCGCTCTCCCGACCTCGGCGGCCTCACCTGCGCTCGGCGCAGGTCTCCCGACCGCGCCGCCGCGGCCGGAGACCGACATTGCCGCGGCGGCCGCGGCGCCTAGCCCGAGGAAGGATCGGCGTTCCATGATTTGGCTCCATGCTGGGAAAGGAACTGGGGCACGCGGCGACGCCGAGGCCGTCTTCTTCATCCCCGCGTTGGCGCGTGACTTCTTCCGCCCCATTGTCTTCCGTCCAATGCCGGCTCGCAAGGTCCGCGCTTGCGGCGCG
Source organism: uncultured Planctomycetaceae bacterium (assembly GCA_964518805.1). Lineage (GTDB taxonomy): Bacteria > Planctomycetota > Planctomycetia > Pirellulales > Thermoguttaceae > CALFBP01. Next base: position 1,135 of record CAZFKF010000412.1, read on the forward strand.
ATCGGCAACGGGCTAGGCTATGTCTCGTCCAGATTGTGTGGCATGCCGTCGCGCGCCTTCGCCGCGGGTCGGCATGGGGGTGCCCGTGAACCTTCCCATGCTCACCGCCGCTTCGCGTCGTGAGAGCATGCCACACAATTCTGGATACTGTCCTTCGGCCGGTCCTTGCTATTCGAACGTTTCCCCCGGACATTTTCGCGCACCATCGCCCACAAGCCAGGGCGGGGAGGATCCGATGAAGTCGGCATGCACGCGTGTATCGCTCATCGTGGCCGTGTTCTGTGCTTCCACGATGGCAGCCCTTGAGATTCGCGCCGAGGTCCGCGCGTGGGAGGGGACGATCACGCTGCCCACGTATCCGTGGGAAGACGACGTGAACCCGAAGTTCTGGGCCCTCGAAGGCGGGGCCAAGCTCTCGACGACGATCCAGGGCGCGATCACGTACCCCTACGTCATGCAAGACCACCTCTCGCGCACCAAGGTCGATCGCACCTACAAGGCGCTGTATCTGGAAAACGAGTATCTCAAAGTCACCTGCATGCCCGAGTTGGGCGGACGCCTGCACTCGGTGCTCGACAAAACCCAGAACAAGGAGATGTTCCACCTCAACCGCGTGATCAAGCCGGGGATGATCGCCATGCGCGGGGCTTGGGTGGCCGGCGGCGTGGAGTGGAACTCCGGCCCGCACGGGCACACCGTGACCGCCGTCTCGCCCGTGAACGCCGTGGCCGGCAAGAACCAGGACGGCTCGGCCTACCTGGAGATCAGCAACACCGAGCAGATCTTCCGCACGCGGTGGACGGTGCGCGTGACGCTGCACCCGGGCCGAAAGTATCTCGACGAGCGGATCCGCATCGCCAATCCGACCGACGGCATGCACCCTTATTACTTCTGGAACTGCACCGCGTTTCCGAACAACCCAGGCACGCGGTTCATCTACCCGATGACGCTGGGCACCGACCACAACGCCCGGGAGTTCTTTCGCTGGCCGGTGGACAAGGGGCGCGACCTGACGTGGCTCAAGAACTACGAGACGTACGCCTCGGTGTTCTCGGTCAACTGCACGTACGACTTCTTCGGGGCGTACGATGTGGACGCGGACCGGGGGATTGTCCAGGTGGCCAACCACAACGAGTTGGGCGGCAAGAAGGCCTGGACCTGGGGCGAATGGGAGTTCGGCAAGGTGGCCCAAAAAAACCTGACCGACGAGGACGGGCCATACATCGAAGTGCAAAGCGGTCCGCTGCCCACGCAGTCCGACTACGGCATGCTCGGTCCGCACGAGCAGATCGCGTGGCACGAATACTGGTACCCGGTCCACGGCCTGGGCGACGGGTTCGAGTACGCCACCAAGGACGTGGCCGTGCAGCGAACGATTCGCAACGGGAAGCTTGAACTGCGCATGCTGGCGACCGCCGAGTTTCCCCATGCCACGTGCGTGCTGAGCCGCCACGCGCATTCCTCCCCTCTCCCCGCGGGAGAGGGGCCGGGGGTGAGGGCTGCCGCCACCAAACGAGACCTCGTCCGCAAAGAAATCGACCTCTCACCCAGCACGCCCGTGCTGATCTCACTCGCCGAAGAGCCCGAGAAACCGGTCGACGTGACCATCACCGGCAAGGACGGCGCGATCCTTGCGAAGTTCACCACCCCGCTGCCGATCCCCAAGGTCGAGCCGCCCGATCCGGCCAAGTTCAAGGAGAAGCCCGACGACCAGATGACCGTTGAAGAGTTGTACTTCAAGGGCCGGAAGCTTGACCGCGAGACCAACCGCCGCGGCGCCCGCGAGTACTACGAAAAAGCACTCGCCCGCGATCCCGGCCACGTGGCCTCGCTTCGCGCGCTGGCGGTTCTCGACTTCGAGGCCGGGCTCTACAAGCAGGCCATTGCCCGATTGGACAAGGCCCTCGACCGCGACAGCGACGACGGTCTCTCCTGGTACTATCGCGGCGTCTGCCACTTGCGATTGGCGGCTTCCACTCCCCTCTCCCGCCGCGGGAGAGGGGCCGGGGGTGAGGGGACGTTCCAAGCCCACTTGCGCGAAGCCGAACGCTGCGGGTACCGGGCCGTGCGATGCGCGGGAACCGAGTCAATCGGATACGATCTCGTCGCACGTGCCTTATTGTGTTTGGGCGACGCCCGTGCCGCATGGAAGGCGATTTTGAACCCGCGCACAGTGAACGTCTATCGTGGCGTCGGCCCTTCCAACGAGGACGACCCAGGTAAGGCTGCTTGTTTCAGGATGGCGGCAATCGCGGAAGATGGCATGGGACCGTCGGACCTCCATTCGGCCGATCTGCTGGGCCTATTCGACACGGCAATCGACGAAATGAAGAGTGACACTGAGAGGGCAGAAATCTATCGCAAGGCCCGCAACTCACTCGGCGAAGCGGATTTCGAATTGCTGGAGACGAGTCTCGCTCTCGCTGATATGGGCTTGACCGGCGAGGCGCACCGCATGATCCAGGCCGCATGCGTCGACGCCGTTCCACCCACCGAGCGAAGCTTCATGCCGCTCTACTATCTCGCCTGGTACTCCGCACAGTCCGGCGACACGGCGGCGGCAAAGAAGTGGCTCCAGCAGGCGGCGGTCACTCACAAGGACCGCGTTTTCGCCTCGCGGCCAGAGGAAGTGGAGATTCTCCAGTTCGCGATCCAGGAGAATCCCGGCGACGCCCAGGCGCATTTGCAGCTTGGGTGCCTGTTTGCGAATCTCGGGCGTGTCGAAGAGGCGATTCCCCAGTGGCAGCGGGCGGCGGAGTTGACGATGCCCTCACCCCCGGCCCCTCTCCCAAAGGGAGAGGGGAGACCGGAGACGCAACCGCATTCCACGGCGATCCGCCCTCTGCCCTCGGCCGTCAGCCCTCTACCCTCGGCCCTCTCCTCTTCCATTGCCGCCATTGCGTGGCGCAATCTGGGCCTGGCGGCGGCCACCAAGAATGACCTGCCGAAGGCCGAGGCGTGCTTCCGCAAGGCCGTGGCGGCGCGGCCGGGCGACCAGACGCTCTTCCGAGACCTGGGCGAGATCCTCATCGCCCAGAACCGGCGGCCCGAGGCCATCCGGCTCCTGGAGACGATGCCGCACAAGGGCATTCGCCGGGCGGAGATCACCGTGATGCTCGGCCAGGCCTACGTCGATGAGAAGCGCTGGGAAGACTGCATCAAGCTGCTGGAGAGTCTGCCCTACTTCGTCAACTGGGAAGGGCAGGACGTGACCTGGCGGCTGTTCAACCGCGCTCACATCGAGCGGGGACGCCAGCGGCTCGATAAGGGAGACGCCAAGGCGGCGCTTGCCGACTTCGACGCCGCGCTGACCTATCCGGCCAACCTCAACGTGGGCCGCTCGAACAAGCCCGAAGAGGCCCCCGCCCAATACTGGCGCGGCAAGGCCCTGGCCGCCTTGGGCCGCGCGGGCGACGCCCACAAGGCATGGCAAACCGGCGCCGCTGGGGCCGACGTGTCCGGCGCCCAGAACGAATTCCGCCAGAAATGCCGCGAGGCCCTGGCCGGCGAGAAGAAATGACGACGGCCCCCACCGCGGCTCCATGTTCGATATGGCATTCTCTCACCCTGCGAAGCATCGGGTGAGCGCGGAGGGGACTGTGGCGCGATCCATGCCGACCCGCGGCTCCGCCGCGTGACGGCATGCCACACAAGCGTGCTGTCCTCTCGGGCTGTAGGGCGGACGAAGCGGAGCGAGTCCCACTAGACCAAGAGCTTTCCGCTACTCCAGCGGCAGCTTGATTGGTCGGCCACCGGCGGCGATGGAGCGGTCGATGGCGATGCACAGTTCGTGGGTCCGGTAGGCGTCGGCGATGTTGCAGTGCGACTCGCGGCCCTGGAGGATGCAATCGACGAAGTGGTTGATCTGGGCGTCGAACGGATGGTGTTCGACGGCCCCGGAGTCGGGCAGAATGGTCTGCATCGTGGTCCAGCCGGTCTGGCCGGGGAAGAGCTTCTTGGACCAGATGCGGTTGTCGCGGAGCGTGCCCTCGGTGCCGGCCAAGTCGATGTTGAACGCATAGGGCATGTCGGCGTCGAACAGCGCCGAGGTCTTGCCGATCGTACCGTCGTCGAACTTGAAGATCGCCACCACGTTGGCGTCGAACTCGAAGTTCTTCTTGACGTTGTTGGCGAAGGCCGCCACCTCGACCACTTCGCGCCCGGCGAACCACCGCACGGCGTCGACCGCGTGGCACCCGCCCAGCAGCATC
>CAZFKF010000413.1:0-5345 GCA_964518805.1 uncultured Planctomycetaceae bacterium
ACGGGACGCCGAGGCGTTTGACGCCGTACGACCCAGCGATGAATCGCTGGGCCACTGTCAAACGTCCCTCCGGGACGATCGGGGCGTGGGCCGGCGTTGGTCGCAGCAGAATCGGGATTCCGGAGACACGCTGCAAAGGCCATTCTTCTGCCCATCCAGGTCGCGACATCAGCGGAGGCGGTCCAACGCCAGATTCAATTCTACGACATTTACCCGCGGTTCGCCCAGCACCGCCAGGGTCCGCGATTCCGTGTGCTCGGCCACGAGCCGGCGCACCGCTTCCTCGCTCATTCGCCGGGCCGCCGCCACGCGATGCACCTGGTATGCGGCCGCGGCGGGGCTGATGTGCGGATCCAGACCGCTCGCCGAGGTGGTGACAAGGTCGACGGGGATTGGCGTCCGGTTTTCCGGGTCCGCCGCGCGGAGCGCAGCGATCCGCTTCTCGACCGCCTCCCGGAGCGCCGGATTGGACGGTCCCAGGTTCGATCCGGCCGAGGAACCGGCGTTGTACGGCATCGGCGCCGTGGCCGACGGACGGCTCCAGAAGTATTCCGGCTTGTCGAACGGCTGCCCGATCCATGCCGAGCCGACGATCTTCCCGTCCCGCTCGATCAAGCTGCCGTTGGCCTGATGGGGAAAGAGCACCTGGGCCATTCCGGTCACGACCAAAGGATAGACAAGTCCGGTGAGAATGCTCATGGCCAAGAGCATTGCGAACGCGGGCCGGATTTGACGCAACATGGAATTCACCTCGCAGGGGTCCTCAGGCAACGTGCAGCGCGACCAACAGCATGTCGATCAGCTTGATGCCGAGAAATGGCACCAGCAGCCCCCCAAGGCCGAAGACCAGGAGGTTGTTCCGCAACAAGGCGGCTGCGCCGATCGGACGATACCGGACGCCACGCAACGCCAACGGAATCAAGGCCACGATAATCAACGCATTGAAAATGACCGCCGAGAGGATCGCGCTGGCCGGCGTGGCCAGGTGCATGACGTTCAACCGCCCCAGGGCCGGATAGATGCCGGCGAACGCGGCCGGAATGATCGCGAAATACTTCGACACGTCGTTGGCCAGACTGAAGGTGGTCAGGGCCCCGCGCGTCATGAGGAGCTGCTTGCCGATCTCGACGATCTCGATGAGTTTGGTTGGATTGGAGTCGAGGTCGACCATGTTGCCGGCCTCCTTGGCGGCCTGGGTGCCGGTGTTCATGGCCACGGCCACGTCGGCCTGGGCCAGCGCCGGCGAATCGTTCGTGCCGTCGCCAGTCATGGCGACCAGGTGGCCGGCCGCCTGGTGCCGGCGAATCAGGCCCAGCTTGGCTTCGGGGGTCGCCTCGGCCAGGAAATCGTCGACGCCCGCCTCCGCGGCGATCGTGGCGGCCGTCAAGGCGTTGTCGCCGGTGATCATGATCGTCTGGATGCCCATCTGCCGCATCTGGGCGAATCGTTCGCGCATGCCTCCCTTGACGATGTCCTTCAGGTGGATGACGCCCAGGGCCTTCGCTCCTTCGGCGACCACCAGCGGCGTGCCCCCTTGCTTCGAGATCCGCTCCACCTGCCGCCGAACCTCGGCCGGCAGGGTCCCGTGGCGGTGCCGGACATAGGCGTCGATCGCGTCGGCCGCGCCCTTGCGGATCTGGCGTCCGTCGCAGTTGACGCCGCTCGTGCGGGTCTGGGCCGAGAAGGGAATGAACGTGGCGTGGATCCTCTGCACATCGCGGGCGCGGAGGCCGTACTTGGTCTTGGCCAAAACGACGATGCTCCGGCCTTCAGGCGTCTCGTCGGCCAGCGAGGCGAGCTGCGCGGCGTCGGCCAGATCGGCAACCTCGATTCCCTGGGCCGGCACGAACTCCACCGCCTGCCGGTTGCCCAGCGTGATCGTCCCCGTCTTGTCCAAGAGCAGTACGTCCACGTCGCCGGCCGCCTCGACCGCACGGCCCGACATGGCGATCACGTTGGCTTGGACCATTCGGTCCATTCCGGCAATGCCGATGGCCGACAGAAGGCCGCCGATCGTCGTGGGAATCAGGCAGACCAGCAGGGCGACCAGCACCGTCACCGTGACCGGCGAGCCCTGTCCGGACGCCTCGACGGCAAAACGGGAGAACGGCAGGAGCGTCACGCACACCAGGAGAAAGACGATGGTCATTCCGGCCAGCAGGATGCCGAGCGCGATCTCGTTGGGCGTCTTCTGCCGCTTGGCCCCTTCGACCATGGCAATCATGCGGTCGAGGAACGTCTGGCCGGGGTCGGCGGAGATCCGGACCACGAGCCAGTCGGAGATGACCCGCGTGCCGCCGGTCACGCCGCTGCGATCGCCGCCGCTCTCGTGAATGACCGGAGCGCTTTCGCCCGTGATGGCGCTTTCATCGACCGAGGCGATCCCGTCGATTACTTCTCCGTCCGAAGGAATGTATTCGCCGGCCTCTACAAACACCATGTCGCCCGCCCGGAGTTCCGTGGCCGGAACCACCGTCACCTCGCCGCGCTGGAACATCATCGGGAACAGCGGCTCGTGCAGCTTCGATTCGGGAGAACGGAGGAACCGCTTGGCGGGCACGGTATGCCGGGTCCGGCGCAGGGCTTCGGCCTGGGCCTTGCCCCGCCCCTCGGCCATCGCCTCGGCAAAGTTCGCAAACAGGACCGTGAACCAGAGCCACGCCGAAATCGCCGCAATGAACCACGGCGGCTCCTCGCCCGCGCCCACGAGCGAGTGGACGAAAAGCCCCGTCGTCAACAGGCTGCCCACGTACACGGTGAACATCACCGGGTTGCGGACCTGCCTGCGCGGGTCGAGTTTGACCAGGGAATCGACGCTTGCCTGGCGCACGATCGTCGCGTTCCATAACCGCTGTGTCTTGGCTTGAGTTGTCATAAGTCTCTCGGATTGTTCGCCTATCGGCGCCGACGGCAACTTCGCGGCTGCCCATCCATCTCCCCTCTCCCTTTGGGAGAGGGGCGGGGGTGAGGGCAGACATCGCGGAAGCCGTGAGAATCGCAGCATCACGATCGGATCGCATTACATCAATTAGGGCAAATGGATCGTGAAAACGCGAAAGGGCGAAAGCGCGAAGTCCGTTGTGGATTGTGTTGCCGATTGTACGTTTGATTTGCGGTCTCTCATTCCGCTACTGTTTGGTGCCAAAGAGCGAGAATGAGCATTCCCTAACCTTCCATAAGCATCAAGTGTTCCACGATCGGCCCCAGCGCCAGTGCCGGGACGAAGGTCAACGCCCCGACCAGAAGCACCACGCCGACCAGCAGGACCACGAACAGCGGAGTGTGCGTGGGCAGCGTGCCCGCGCCTGCGGGGATCGGCTTCTTCTTCGCCAGCGAGCCGGCGATCGCCAGCGTGGGAATGGCAAGCCAGTAGCGGGCCACGAGCATGGCCAACCCGAGGGCGATATTGTAGAAGGGGCTGTTGGCGTTCAGTCCGGCAAACGCGCTGCCGTTGTTGTTTCCCGCCGAGGAGAAGGCATAGAGGACCTCGCTGAACCCGTGCGGGCCCGGATTCGAGATCCCCGCCCGCCCCCACGAGGTCGACACGGCGACCGCCGCGCCGGCCAGGACCGCCAGGGGCGGGATCAGGATCACCAGCGCTGCCATCTTCATTTCAAAGGCTTCGATCTTTTTTCCCAGGTATTCGGGCGTGCGGCCGACCATCAGCCCGGCCACAAAGACCGCGATGATGGCGAACACGAGCATGCCGTACAGTCCGCTCCCCACGCCGCCGAAGACCACCTCGCCCAGTTGCATGAGCCACATCGGCGCCAGTCCGCCCAGCGGCGTTAAGGAGTCGTGCATCGCGTTGACGCTGCCGTTCGAGGCGGCCGTGGTGGCTGCGGCCCAGATGGCCGACTGGGCCATGCCGAAGCGGACCTCTTTGCCCTCCATGTTGCCGCCTGGCTGCTGAGAACCGGCGGTCTGATCCACGCCCAGGGCTTCGAGTTTCGGATTGCCCGACTGCTCGGCCCAGTACCCCAGCAGCAACAGGGGCACGAATATCGCCAGCATGGCCGCGAGCACGGCCCAGCCCTGGCGCCGGTCGCCGATCATTTCGCCGAAGGTCCAGCACAGCGCGGCGGCGATCAGGAGAATCGAGAGCATTTCGACGAAACCCGCCAGTGGCGTCGGATTCTCCAAAGGGTGCGCCGAATTGACGTTGAAGAACCCGCCCCCGTTGGAGCCGAGCTGCTTAATGATGACCTGCGAGGCGGCAGGCCCCACGGCGATCGTCTGCTCGTCGACCGGTTTGCCGCCGGCGTCCGTCGTCGGCTGCACCAGCGACACCTTCTCATAGGGGTGAAATGTCTGCACGACGCCCTGCGACACGAGCACGAGAGCCCCGATGATCGACAGCGGGAGCAGGACGAAAAGCGTGCTGCGGGTCAGGTCGTACCAGAAGTTGCCGATGGTTTGCGCCGACCGCCGCACGAAACCGCGGATCAAGGCCACCAGGACCGCCATCCCGGTGGCGGCCGAGACGAAATTCTGCACCGAAAGGCCCAGCATCTGCGTCAGGTAGCCGAGCGTCGTCTCCCCGCCGTAGCTCTGCCAGTTCGTGTTCGTGGCGAAACTTACGGCCGTGTTCATCGCCAGGTCGGGAGATACGGCGCCCAGGTGCTCGGGATTCAAGGGCAGGACGTGCTGCAACCGCTGGAGGGCATACACGGCGACGAACCCCAGGAGGTTGAACGCGAGCATGGCCTTGGCGTAGGTTGTCCAGGCCATTTCCTCGGCCGGGTCGATTCGGCAAAGATGATAGACAAGTCTCTCCAATCCTCCCAGCGCCCAGTCCAGTCCGCAGGGTTTGCCCTCGTAGACCCGGGCCATGTACCAGCCGAGCGGCTTGACCAGAGCAAGCAGGACGGCCAAGAACAGGCCGATTTGCAGCGCAGCGTGCATCGTCATGCGAACCACTCCGGCTTCACCAGCGCGAACACAAGGTAGGCAAACAGGAGCATCGTAACGACGCCTCCCACCAGGTAGACTCCATTTTCCACGGAACACCTCCTACAGTCGCTCGAAGAGATGGACCATCCCGAACGACAGTCCGAAAAATGCCAGCACGATGCCCAGGCAGATCGCTTCCATCACCTTGTTCTCCGATGGCATGAATCCTCTCATCGAAAAAGTATAAGCAGCAGGGCCGTCAAAGTGCTGTCAAAACGGCCGGCTTGGACGTCAAGAAAGCGTCAAGAAGCGCGTCTCCCCTTGGCGTTTCGAGTCTGCTACGATGACGGGAAGATGCCCCGGTTCCGTCTCTCTCGAAGGCTCGCCATGCGACTCTGGCTTCGCTTCCTTCTGGCAATCGCGCTACTGGCCGCCGGCGCGGCGGCGGTCGG
>CAZFKF010000414.1:0-5328 GCA_964518805.1 uncultured Planctomycetaceae bacterium
GAGTCTTCCGCCACTCAGAATCCCAATCCGCGTAAGTTATGCTTCAGCATGTCCGCGAGGATGTTATGCTGAAGCATAACCTACGCGGATCGTTCACCAGCGGCTCAGTCGCCGCGGAGTTTCAGGCCGTGGGTGGTGAGCTTGTCGCGGACTTCGTTGAGGCTGGTGACGCCGAAGTTCTTGCACTCCAAGAGTTCGTCGCCCGTGTGCCGTACGAGTTCGCCGATGGTGGTGATACCCAAGCGAATCATGCACTTCCGGGCACGCACGGAAAGGGCCAACTCGGCGATGGGCCGGCTCAGCAAGGCCTGCTCGTCGGGCGAGAGGGTCTCCGGTTCGTACGGTTCGAGGACGTGCTTTTCCGTGGCGAGCATCCCCAAACGCAGCCCCTTGGAGGCGAGCATCTCCTTGATTTCGATGAGGCTCGTCTCGCCGAAGTTCTTGCTCGACAGGAGTTCCTGCTCGGTGCAACGGCAAAGGTCCCCCAGAGTCATGACGCCCATCTTCTGAAGGCAATTGCGGCTGCGGACCGAAAGCTCGAAGTCGGTGACGGGGATGCCGAGCACTTGGCTCATGCGGTCCCGTTTCTTCTGGGCATCCTCGTCGTAATACATCTGGCCTGAGGCCTGGGCGTCGCGCAGGTAAAGCCTGGCGCGCTGTTCGTTGGGATATGCGTCGAGGATCCGCTGATAGCACTGGGCAGCGCGATCGAACTGTTCGCTATCCTCGTAGAGGATTCCCAAGTTCAGAAGCGAGCCGACGTGCGGCGGGTATTGAGCCGCAGATCGCTTGTAAAGGTCCAGTGCGGCGTCGTCGTTGCCGCGGCGGTCGTTCTCCATCGCCAAGCCGAACAGCGCGCCGCAATGCGACCGATCGGCATCGACAGCCCGCTCGTAGAGTGCGACCACTTCGGTGGGATTTCCACCCATGGCGGCCACCGTGGCGCCTCGCTGATACAGATACTCCGCCGTCTGCTCGACGGCCCCCGACAGTTCGTCGAGCGTCGACAAGGCGGCCGAGGCCTTGCCGGCGTAACGAAGCGCCTCGGCGCGGCCCAGACTGCTTTCGTCGCTGCTGTAGCCAGCCTGTTTGGCGGCGGTGTAGCTTTCGGCAGCGGCTTCGTACTGTTCGAGGGCGAATTGCGCTTTGGCCGCGTAGAAGTGTTGAAGCGCGCCGCCGTCTCCCTTGCGGAGGGCCTCCAAGGAGCGATAGTACCGGCCCAACAGATACAGGCATACGCCTAGCCGAACGTTGCTGGCCGGGCTTGCGTCTTCCCGAGCTTCGAGTTCGGCCACCGCATCGCGGAAGACGCGGAAATTGGCCGAGTCCCTGGAAATGACCTGGGTGATCTGCTGGATCTCTCTCGGTCCAAAGGTCCCAGCCAGAAGCACTACCTGCCGAAGATCGAAGTCGAGGCCGACGGACATTTCCTAACTCCCCGATATGACTCAGCCCCCATCGAACGGGGGCTTCCTAGAGCCAGCGGTGGGACTTGAACCCACAACCCCAGCTTTACGAAAGCTGTGCTCTGCCGGTTGAGCTACGCTGGCATTCGTCGTAACTTACATTACGGCAATGAATTAAAACCTTGTCTTCTCTCCACGCTAACCCCGATCCCCCACATGGGATAATAACGACTACCGCTAGGACTGCAATCGACTTGGGGCAGCGTGTACCTGCTTCAGTCGCCGCGACTTAATCTGCTTGGGTATGACGGCTTCTGACGGTCATCGCACGCCAACCTAGTGGTCAGTCCAAATTGAGTTTACGGGTGCCACAGTTGGCTTTTCCAACCGTGCTTCCAGCACTGCTGGGCAAGCCAGCAGTGGCACCCAAACGGTAAAAGTGGAAAAGGACAGACCACTAGGTAGCAATGTCGAGCGCTAAAGAGGTATTCTAGCTCCCGTAGCAATGCTCGCCAAGTCCACTGGCCACGCACCCTTCTTTCAGTGGTAAGTGCACGCCTAGCTAGGGGTCCGTCCAAATTGAGTTTACGGGTGCCACGGTTGGCTTGTCCAACCGTGCTTCCAGCACTGCTGGGCAAGCCAGCAGTGGCACCCAACTGGTAAAGTCGAAAAGGACAGACCACTAGCCGGCGCGCACGGAAATTGCTCCTCCCCTTTTTCTCGCCCCCATTCCATCCAACATGATTGTCCGTTGCCCGGATCCGATATGCCGGGCTCGCGGCTACGAAGGAGGCGCACCCATCAGTAGTTGAACCGGACGCCACGGGTCCACAGGTCGCGGACGAGTTGCGGCGTGCAGGTGTACTGAACCGCATCGAATCCTGCGGCGCGGGCGCCGGCGACATTGGCGGCGAGGTCGTCGGTGAAGAAGACCTCTTCGGGCGCCACCTTGGCCAGCGCGGCGGCCGCCCGAAAGATCGGCGATTCGGGCTTGGCCGCCCCGATCTTGTAGCTAAGGGCGTACACGTGAAACAGTTCGCCAAGCATGCGGAATCGACGCAGGCAGAACTCCCAGTGGCTCTCGCAGGTGTTCGACAGGATGCCAAGGCGGTAGCCGGCGCGGTGCAAATGTGCGATGACGGGAACCATGTCCGCGTTGAGATCGAAGATGTCGCTGCCCGCGAGCAATAGCGACTCGAACGCCGGGCAAGTGCCGGTTTCGCGGCAGAAGGCATTGTGGAATTCCCGCGAAGTGACCCGTCCGCACTCGTAGTCCTTCTGTAACGGACGCTCGATGAGCACCTGGTGCACCAACTCGGGTGCGATTCCCGCCACGTCGGCGATCTGCCGGCACATCCGGCTCACGTCGAACCGCAACAGGACCATGCCGAGGTCGAAGAACAGGAACTTGGGAGGATGCATAGCAGAGAGATTGTCGGCCGTGAACTCGCGGCCTTCGGCAACCATGTGCCGGCAGCCGCCGGTTGCCTACAGTCCTTGGATTGCGATGTCTTTGTACCAAGCCTCGCTGGGCGGTCCGCCGTGGATCTGGAGGGCAATGACGCCGCTGCGCGGAATGGTGGAGTCCATCTCGGTGTAATCGGCGGTCTTGTGGCCGTTGATCCAGAGTTCGACGCGGTCGTTGTGGCAGCGGATCCGATAATCGTTCCACTGGTCGCGACGGAGGAATCTGTCGAGTTCGGCGTCCGAGAGCGGCTTGGTGAGGATGCCGCGCCGGCTCTCGTCGTACAGGCAGCCCCAGTAGCCATCGGCCAGGTCGGCCTGATAGCCGATCACTTCATGGTGGTTGGGGATCCGCTTGGTGCGGATCTGGACCCCGGCATTGGCCCCCTTGCCCAGGATCTTGAACTTCAGCCGCAACTCGAAGTCGCCGTACGGCTTCGTGGTGCAGAGGAACTCGTTGTGCGCGAGCGGCTTATCGAGACTCCCGCCGACGATTGCCCCGTTCACGATGCGAAAGACCTTCAGATTGCCTTCCCAGCCCTGAAAGCTCTTGCCGTCGAACAAGGGCGTGAAATGGCCCTGACCGGAACCGCCCTCACCGGCCAAAGCAAACGCGGCGACAAAGACAGCGTAGGTTCCGAGAGCGAACGATCGCACAGCAGCCCTCCTCAATCGACGTGATGCCAAGGACTCGCATTTTTTACGTCACGACCATCGTACGCTTTGAAGAGCAGTTGCACCAGCGTTCCCAAGCTTATCGTTGCGGCTGCACGCGAGGTCGTGTTGCGGCGATTCGCGGAGCTTCACTACCATTTCCGAGGGGAAAAGAGGAGCCTTGCCGCTGATGCGATGCGCCGATACACTCCAGAAGAGGGAACTTCATCGCGTGGTAGCGGCTCATTCGGTATTGCCTCGACCATGATCGAGATCCACGATTTCACGAAGAACTATGGCGACGTCGTGGCCGTCGATCGACTGAATCTCTCGATCCACGAGGGGGAGATCTTCGGATTCATCGGACCTAACGGGGCGGGCAAGAGCACCACGATTCGCTTTCTGGCAACGCTGGTCAATGCGACCTATGGCGACGCCACGATCAACGGACACAGCGTTCGCCGCGAGCCGCTCGCCGTGCGGCGCGCGATCGGCTACATGCCCGACAGCTTCGGCGTCTACGAACGGATGAATGTGGGGCAGTTCCTCGAGTTCTTCGCTGTGGGCTACGGCCTCCCCCGCGAGCGTCGGCGGAGGGCAATTGACGGGGTGCTGGAGCGACTCGGTCTGGCGGCGAAACGCAGAACGCCGCTCCGCGGCCTCTCGCGCGGGATGAAGCAGCGGCTCTGTTTGGCGAAGACCTTGTTGCACGACCCCCCCGTGCTGGTCCTCGACGAGCCGGCCAATGCCCTGGATCCACGGGCTCGCGTCGAGCTGAAGTCCCTTCTCGGGGAATTGCGCCGGGCGGGTAAGACCGTCCTCGTCTCCAGCCACGTCCTAAGCGAGTTGGCCGATTGCTGCACGACGGTGGGGATCATCGAGCACGGCAAGCTCCTGCTGCATGGTCCCGTGGCAGAGATCTATCGCCGGATCGGCCAGAAACGCGTGTTGGAAATCCGCTTCCACGAGAACATGGAGGCCGCCTTGGAGATCCTGCGCGGCGATCCTCAGGTCGGCGAGGTTCGCGTTGAGGACCATTCGGCCACCGTGGAGTTGGAAGCCGACGATCGCCAACTCGCCGCGCTATTGGCCCGGCTCGTCGGTCACGGGGCCCAAATTATCTCCTTTGCCGAGAAGGAAGTCGACCTCGAGGACGTGTTCATGCGAGTCACCAAGGGAGTGGTGGGCTGAAGCGTCGAAGGATCGGGAGGGAATCGCCTTGGGTCTGCCTGGAGGATACGCCCCCCGCGGAGACCGGCGACGGTGCAACTATCCTTCAGTTCTCAGCGAGCGCGATCGCGACCGTCTGCCGTCCCGCGGCGCGCGCGGGAACGAGACGGTCGTCGGCGTCCTTCCCGTTAACGGTGCAGTGCTTGACCTTGCTTCCCGTCCCACGGATCGTCACGTCGAGGATCGCATTGCGGTACCGGACGTTCCTCAGGTCGACCGACGAAATCCCTTTCGGGACGCAGGGCTCGAAGCGAACGCCGCGGGTGTCGAACCGCATCCCGGCAAGCCCCAGGAGCACCATGCGGAGATAGGCGGTCGCGGCCCAGGTCTGTCGCGAGGTCGCCTGCCAGACGATGATGCCCTGTCCCAGGTTCTCCTGCAACCCTCCGTACGGCATCCCAGTAACCGGATGGTAGATCTCCACAAACTGTTTGTCCCGTGCCGCGTGGGCTGCCAGATTGAAGAACTCGTGTCCGAACAATTCGGCCCTGCCGGCCCGAGCGGCGGCCTCGGCCCAGAATCCTTGGATCTGCGGCCAGACAGTACCCATGTGGCGCCCGAAGGACATCCCGGC
>CAZFKF010000415.1:0-5314 GCA_964518805.1 uncultured Planctomycetaceae bacterium
GCGCACGACCCGCGGAAACGGCAGCCGGCCATCGGCCGAATTGCCGTGGGAACGGTCGAGGGAGGCCGAAAGCAGGTTGTCGCGGCCCAGGTTCCACTCCATCAGCCGCACGGCCTGAGGATAGGAGCAGATGGACCCCAGCGTAATCCTGGTCAGGGGAACGCGCCGGAGCAACTCGCTGACGAAACTGCCGTAAAGGTCCCGCCAACCCAGGACCGGGATGACCGGCATCAGCACGGCCCGCACCGGGTAGCCGGCCTCGGCAACTCGGCACATGGCCGCGACGCGGGATTGCACGTCCGGAGTGTTTCGCTCAAATGCGGCAGCCATCTTGGGAGCGTTCACGGTCCACGTGAGGATCGTGTGGCCTTCGTGCCCCAGGTCAAGCAGGTTGTCAATCTCCGTGCTCTTGGTGAGCACGACGAGGCGCGCCTTCGGGTGCCGAGCGAAGAAAGGGACGAGTTGACGCGAGTAGCCGGTCAACGGATCGAGGGCCAGGCCGTCCTGAAGTTTGCCGAGATAGAACGCGACCGGTTCCTCCGATCGGTTGGCGGCCCGATCGATCTCGTCGAGGATCTCCGGAAGATTGACGTAGATCTTGACCGTGGGCGAGAACCACACGCCCTGCGTCCCGGCCAAATAGCAGTAGGCGCAGCCGTAGGGGCAAAAACCGTAGGGAGAGAAGTGCCAGTAGTTCGGGCAGGCGTTGCCCTCCTCTTCGCTGCGGCGCACGGCGCTCTTGTGTTCGCCGAACACGAGCGTTCGCTTGCCCTGCGCGTGCATCTCCAGCGGATTGCTCTCGTCCAAACGAATGCGGTTGTGCGGCGTATCGAGTTGCCGCTCGACCACGGCATCGGGATAGACCGCGCAGATCGATTCGACGAACTGCCGCCGGGCAGGCGTCGCCACGCTCCCCTTGGCAAGAACGATCTTCGCCGGACGGAACAGCGCCGCGGTCCGCGGGCGCCAGAAGCCGGCGGGTTCGTTGAACAGCAGCATCGAGCGTCCCCAGGAACTGCCCTGAGCTATCCCTTGCGAGCCTTTCCAGCCCGAAACCTCGATGCCTCGGGTGACGACCACATTCGGTCGTCTTCCTCTCCAGTCTAGGCCACGAATGATGCAATCGCAAGCCAATTGGGTACAAAGACTTAAAGCCGGCGCGCGGCCCTCGGCGAGGCGATCGCTCGCGGGCCGCGGTACAATGCGAGCTGCTCAAAGGGGCCATGATTTCACCGGCGCAGTACGCGGCGTTCAACTTTCCGGAGGACCTCCGGCTGATGGAATATGCGCGATCGATCGGCGCGCGGTTCATGATGCACCAGGATTCGGCCGCCAATCCGCACTTGGAGCAATACGCGAAGCTCGACCATCTCCACGCGCTGGACCTGGGCCAGGACACCGATTTCGAGCGACTCGCCCGGCTCATGCCGAACGCGGCGGTCAATTGCATTCTCTTCCCGGCGTGGATCGCCTCGCACCCGATGGACGAGACCGGCGAGGAACTGAGGCGTCTGATGCGCGTCGGCAAGGCGTTTCCGGCGTTTTCTTTCACGTGCCTGGAGGTCGACACCCAAACTGGCGGCGATCTCCTGTTCCAGTTTCACGAGACGTTCCGGCGGTGTGCGGCCGAACGCTCGTGACGCCATCCGATTGTGTTTGCCCGCGGCGGAAGTAAAATAGCATTCGCCAGCGCGTCCAGGTAACCACCTCTCCAGGAGTCAGCCATGAACGACCATCAAATGACAAGGCGGAGTTTCCTTGGTGGCACGGCAATCGCCGCGGCTGCGCCGTACGTCATCACCACCGCCGCACTGGGCAATGCCGACAAGCCGCCGGCCAGCGAGCGCGTAACGCTGGGCCACGTGGGCGTGGGCGGGCAGGGCAGCGGTCTCTTCTTCCAGTTCCAGGGCTGCAAGGGATGCCAAAGCGTGGCCGTGGCCGACGCCTACAAGGACCGCCGCGAGGCCCGAGCCGCCGTGTGCAAGGGCAAGGCCTATGCCGATTTTCGCGAGCTGCTCGCCCGGCCCGACATCGACGCCGTGGTGGTGGCCACGCCCGACCACTGGCACGTGCCGGTGGCCATTGCAGCCGCCCGCGCGAAGAAGGATGCCTACGTCGAGAAGCCGCTGGGCCTCACGCTCGCACAGGATCTGGCCTGCCGCAACGTCTTCCGGGAACACGAGCGCGTCTTCCAATACGGCACGCAGCAGCGCAGTTCGGCCCATTGCCGCCGAGGCTGCGAACTGGTGCGCAACGGCCGGATCGGCAAGGTCCACACGCTGGAAGTGATCGCCCCCAACGGAGGCGCGGGCGGCTCGACCAAGGAAATCCCCGTGCCGCCGAACCTGGATTTCAACATGTGGTGCGGTCCCTCGCCCATGAAGCCCTACACCGCCGACCGCTGCCATCCGCCGGGAACCTATTTCATTTACGACTACTCGATCGGCTACCTGGCCGGCTGGGGCGCCCACCCCTTGGACATCCTGGTGTGGGGCACCGAGGCCGATCTGGCCGGACCGTTTTCCGTCGAGGGCACGGGCGTCATCCCCGACAAGGGCCTCTACGACACGGTCTACAACTGGGACGTGAAGCTCGAAATGGCCGACGGCGTGAAGATGACCTTCAAGCCCGGCGGCGACTTCACCAAGTTCATCGGCACCGAGGGATGGGTGGCCATTTCGCGCAGCGGCTGGGACACGCACCCCAAGTCGCTCATGACCTCGAAGATCGGCGACAACGACGTGCGCCTCATCGAGAGCCAGAACCACTACCAGAACTTCATCGACGCGGTGAAGGCCCGCAAAGGCGCGGTCAGCCCCCTGCCCGACGCCGTGCGAAGCGACATCATCAGCCATCTCTGCGACATCGCCATCCGGCTGAAGCGCAAGATCACTTGGGACCCGAAGACCGAGACCATCGTCAACGATCCCCAGGCAACCCGGATGTGCTCGCGCCCGATGCGCGCCCCGTGGACGCTCTAGGGCCGCAGGAGAACAACGCGTCGGTTTGAACGAATCGCGAGAACACATGGCGAATTGCCGGTTGACGCTCGTAGTGCGGGCTTCAGCCCGTCAACCGGCCGTTTCGTCTCGCGCCAACGGGCTGAAGCCCGCACTACGAACACGATTGTCTTGTTGAGCCCCCCGGGGCGCTCACGTTATGACCCAGGGAACAAGCATGTCCGCAACACACGTCTGGTTGGCCCGGACGATCGCGCTGCTTGCCGTCGCGCTGGCTTCGCCGCTCAAGGCCGCCGAGCGGCCGCTCGGCGCCGAAACGAACGAACAGGCCCAGGTCGCCGCGATCCGGGCCAAGGGGAGTCTCGAAGGCGTCGAGCCGGCGTTCCTGCGTGCAATTCTCCGCATCGACGAGGTCCGCGGGCGGATCGAGTTCGATCCTCGGGGCAACCTGTCCGCCCTGGATCTTTCCAGCGGCCGCGTTTCGGTGACCGACGGCGATCTGGCCCTGTTGGCGGCGTTGCCTCGCCTGCGAGTGCTCAAACTCTCGGGCGGCGGGATCACGAACGCGGGCATGGGACACGTGACGGGCCTGCGGGACCTGACCGAACTATGGCTGCTCGACGCGCAGATCGACGACGCCGGACTGCGCCAGCTCGCCGCGCTCCAGAAGCTCCGGACCTTGCGCATCCGGCGGTGCATGAGTCTCACCGACGATGGGCTGGCGCCGCTGTCGCTGCTTCCGCAGTTGTCGAATCTCGCCCTGATCGAATGCGCCTTGACGGACCAAGGCATTGCCCACCTCAAGGGGCTGGTCGGGCTCAAGGCCCTCGACCTCCGAGGCTGCTCGGCAGTGACCGACGCGGGACTCGCTCAACTCCAGGGGCTCGCAAAGCTCACCGCCCTGAAGTTGGGCGGCGCTTCGATCACGGACGCGGGGCTGGCCGTGGTCCGGCATTTCCCGTCGCTGAGCAGCCTGACCATCGAGGACGCCGCGGTGACCGATGCCGGCCTGGCGCACCTCAAGGGATTGCCCATCGAGGAGTTGGCCTTCACCCGCTGCCTCGGAATCGGCGACGAGGCCCTGCGGCACGTCAAACACCTCGGACGCCTCCGCGTGCTCGGGTTGCGCGACACGGCCGTCTCCGGCGCCGGCATGGTTCACCTGGCCGGCTTGCCGTTGCTGCGCAGCCTCACGGTGAGCCGCTGCGCCATGGACGACGCCGGAGTCGAACGCCTGGCCGGACTGGAGGAACTGGAATCGCTCGATCTGCAATCCGATCCCGAGGTGACCGACGCCTGCATCGACCGCCTCGCTCGCCTCACGGGCCTGAGGTCGCTGGTCATCGGCCAGACAGGGATCTCCGAGGCGGGCGCAGCCCGGCTCCGCGCGGCCTTGCCGAAGTGCAAGATCACGCGGGAATAATGATGCTGGACTGTCAGGTTGTTTGGGGGTTTGCGATTCGGGATTCCCTGTATGTGGCCAGATTTCCTGGCGGGGACTGGCTCCGTTTGCCGTCGCACAGGCTACGAACTGCCTCCGAGCATGCACGGCAAACGGTGCCTGTCCCCTTGGCGTGCCACACACGATTCCATTCATCTTCGTGACATCCGCGCGGCCCGCGGTTATATTTGGTTCATTCGGTATTTCTCAGGAATACCGAATGAACCTTATGGTCCGGCGACTCTCATCGAAGGGCAAGACGATGAATGCTGATCGGAAGCGGGTTTTCGCGTGTGTCGTAATTCCGGCGGTTGCCGCGAGTCTTCTCGTGGCCGCGGCCGCAAAGGCAAATCCGGCAGCCCCCGCGCCGGCGCCGACCAAGGCCCAAATCGAGGCCGACTGGCGGCGCCAGGACGAGGTTCGCACGCCCGCCGCTGTCCGCACCGGGAAACAGACCATGCCCGAGGAAGACGCGATCGGCGCCCTCGACGGGATCAAAGACGGCAAATGGGGGTTCCATACCGAATTGGAGGACGATCCCTGGTGGCAAGTCGATCTCGGCAGCGTCGCCGCGATCGATCGCGTGCTGCTGTTCAATCGTTGCGACCACACCGCCGGTCGAATCGCGCGGCTGACGCTCTCGGTCTCGAACGACGGCAAGCGGTTTCGCCGCGCCTACCAGCACAACGGGACGGTGTTCTACGGACAGCCCGACGGCAAGCCGCTGGTCGTCATGCTGAAGGGCGACACGGCCCGCTTCGTGCGGATTCAGTTGCCGGGCAAGGAGTGCCTGCACCTGGACGAGGTCGAGGTCTATTCCGCCGGCAATGCCCGCAACATCGCCCTCGGCAAGCCGGCCACGCAAAGCAGCGTGTGCGACTGGTCGACGCGCAAGGCGACGCTCGCCGAGCCC
>CAZFKF010000416.1:0-5304 GCA_964518805.1 uncultured Planctomycetaceae bacterium
GACAGCAATGGAACAAAAATCGCCAAACGCGACTAGATCAGTTTTCACCTCCCCAAGCCCAGGGGATGTACCCCTGGGCTTCGGGAAGTCCGCTTGCGAATCGATCTTCGCGGGATTACGTGGAATGCTTTAGGCAACACCCCGCCATTCTGACCTACTGTTTCCCCCCCTGTGCTTCCTTGTAAGCCTGGCGCACCTTGGGGTCCGGCTCGTACAGTTTCGCCTGCTCTTCGCTCGGCATCTGCAAGGGGCGAACCACGCGGAAGCCGGCGAACGTGGCGTCGGTGAAGAACCAGATGCTCTGCGGGATCTGCGGGTCCTGCATCTTCCAGTCTTTGTTGGAGCCGCGACGGGCCGCGCTGCGCAGGGCCTCGGGATCATCTTGCCACGAGCCGCCCCGGGCTCCCTTGGGGTATTCCTTGGTAGGAACCATGTAAGGATTCTTGACGGACTTTTCGGCTGCAAGCTGCTTGTATGCTTCGGGCAGGTACTGGTCGAGCACCAACTCGCAGACGTTGCCGTGCATGTCGTGCAAGCCCCAAGGATTCGGCTTCTTCAGGCCAACCTTATGGTACTTGTCGTTGCTGTTGTTGCCGAACCAGGCGTAGTCGCCGAGCTTCTTGGGATCATCGCCGAAGGAGTAAGCCGTCGCGCTCCCGGCCCGGCAGGCGTACTCCCATTCGGCTTCCGTGGGCAGGCGATAGTACCGGCCTGTCTTTGCCGTGAGCCACTTGCAGTACATCTGAGCGGAATACTGGGTAATACAGATGGCCGGGCAACGGGTCTTGCCCATGTCGAACGTCATGTCGGTATACGGCTTGGTGGGACGGGCGATGGCGTCGGCCAATTTGTCCCATTCGGTCGCCTGGACCTGCTTGGCCTTGCGTCGCTGCTTATCCAGATCGAACGACCAGCTTTCGTATTCCTCCCAGGTGACCTCGCACTTGCCCATCCAGAACGGATCGATGGCGACTTCCACCTGGGGACCTTCATCGGGCTTACGTCCCTTCTCGCTGTCGGGGCTACCCAATTTGAACTTCCCCCCCGGAATCGGCATCATGTCGAACTTGATGTCCGAGCCGAGGTCCTCGGTGTACGGCTTCATTTCCGCTTCGGTCTTGGCATCGGCGTTCGGCGCGGGCCGGGGCTTCGGCATCCACTTGACCGAGGGCACGTCGCTCGGATCGGGTGCGGCCGTCTCCGCCGCCCAGCCGGCGGAACTCATGGCCAGCAAGGCCATCGCCGCGAAACCAAGAGCCAGGCAGACCTGACTGCCGAGTCGTCGTTGCTTTACAATAGTCATGCAGAGGTCCTCTTACGGCTAGGGATTCAGTGACAACCGCGCTCGGAAGCCGGGGCCGAGGCGATCAACAGTAACCAGGAAGGCTGCAATGGGTGGGTTGATGATTCTCTGGCTGGCAGGGGCGAGCTTCTGTGCAGCTCCGCCAGACATCGCCGCCTCGACACGTTTTGAATACGATCGCGTCGAGATGGCGGTTTCATTTAAGCTCGTATTTTATGCTCCCGATCAGGATACTGCAAACCGGGCCGCCGAAAGTGTCTACCAGCGTCTCCATCAACTCAACGCAATCCTCAGCGACTACGACCCTGAAAGCGAGCTCCGCCAACTCTGCGACACCGCTGGAGAGGGGAAGTCGGTCCACGTCAGCGATGACCTTTGGCGAGTTCTCACCGCTTCCATCGCCATGGCCAGCCGCTCGGAAGGGGCCTTTGACCCCACGATTGGCCCATTAGTCCGGGTATGGAGGTTGGCTCGCCGGTTTGAGAAGATGCCGCCGCAATCCTTGCTCGACCAGATGCGGGCGTTGGTGGGTTATCGTCTCGTCCGCCTCGTTCCGGACGAGCACGCCGTCGAGTTGACCAAGAAAGGCATGCGGCTCGATTTCGGAGGAATCGCCAAAGGGTTTGTTATCGAGGAGGCATTGGCGGTCCTGCGAAAGCACGGTGTCACGCGGGCGATGGTCCACGGCGGAGGCGACATCGGACTGGGAGATCCTCCGCCCGATCGGCCTGGCTGGATCGTCGGCATCGGCGCTCGCGAGCCCCAAGGTCCTCCCGGGTTCTATCTCAGCCTGTCGCGTACGTTCGTGGCCAATTCGGGCGACATGTGGCAGTATGTCGTTCTCAACGGCAAACGCTATTCTCACATCGTGGACCCCAAGACGGGCCTGGGACTGACAGACCGCAGCAGCGTCACCATCGTCGGGCCGGATGGGATGACGACGGATGCCCTGTCGAAAGTCGTCAGCGTCCTCGGGCCGGAGAAAGGACTGAAGATCGTCGAGGACACCCCGCACGTCGCCGCCTACGTAGTCCGCGGCACAGACGGAAAGCCCGAAGTCCGCCAGTCTTCGCGATGGAAGAACCTGCCCGTCGTCCAGGAGCCTCACGCCAAGGCACCGCAGGGGGCGAAGAAGTGAGGATCGGGGCCGCTTGATTTGGCACGCGAATGACGCCCTTTCTGGAATTGACTTTCTACTCCGAACGAAGGTGCGCCTTCGAGTTGCCGCGGGATGTCCCGCAAGTATCGCTTGGCTGCGAAGTGCCTGGAAGTTCATCAGTTCGTAGGTTACCATGAGACGCGATTGAACCCAGGCGGACCGGAGGTGCCATCATGAGCCAACGAAACAAGCTGAATCGCCGGACGTTTCTCGATGCGACGGCTGCGGTTACGGCCGCCATGGTTGTTCCCCGCCATGTGCTGGGAGGCGCGAAGCACGTGGCGCCCAGCCAACGAGTCAACATCGGCTACGTGGGCTGCGGGACCCAGGGGCTGCGGCAGCTCATGCCCGCGGTGCAGAATGCCGAGGTGAACATCGTTGCCGTGTGCGATCCAAACCGCAAGAGCGACGATTACCCGGAGAGGGGCCGCCACGAGGTGAATCAGAAGGTCCGCGACTTTCTCGGCGATGCCAGTTGGGCCAAGGATGCCCGCGGCGGGCTCTGCGGCCGGGAGGTGGGCCAGGAGATCGTCGACCGCCACTACGCTCGGCAGAAGCAGGGAACGTCGAGCCGCTGTCGCGCCTACGTCGATTTCCGCGAGATGCTGGACAAGGAGAAGGATCTGGACGCCGTCTACAACATGACGCCCGAACACCTGCACGGCGCCGTGGTCGTGCGTTCGATGCGCGCCGGCAAGCACGTGATCACGCACAAACCCGTGGCCAACGTGCTCTACGAAGCAAGACTTGCCCGCGACACGGCCCGGCAGACCGGCGCAGCCACGCACCTGTTCTGTGCCTCGGACCAGCCGGCCACAGCGACGATCTGCGAATGGATCTGGGGCGGGGCCATCGGCCCGGTGCGCGAGGTTCACAACTGGTCCACGCGCCCCTTCTGGCCGCAGGGAATGACCGAACTGCCTGCGGACAAGCCGCCCGTGCCCGAGGGGCTGGACTGGGACCTCTGGCTCGGGCCCGTGCCGCATCGGCCGTATCATCCGTCCTACACGCACGCCGTATTCCGCGGGTGGTGTGATTTCGGCACCGGGGCCCTGGGCGACATGGGCCACTATAGTTTCTACCAGATCTTCCGCATTCTTAAGCTCGGCGCCCCGTCGAGCGTCGAAGCCAGCCGGAGCCAGTTCTGGACGATCAAGGATTACACGTGGCACAAGGAAGTCAATCGCGTGTCGTACCCGCGAGCCTCAATGATCCGTTGGGAATTCCCCGCCCGAGGCGAACTGCCACCCGTAGCGCTGCACTGGTATGACGGCGGCCTGCACCCGCCTGTCTTCAAGGAACTGGAAGCCGACGGCGCGGCCATGCCCTCGGAAGGGATGCTCTTCGTAGGCGACCGCGGCAAGCTCCTGGCGGACTTTACGGGCGGCAATCCACGCCTGATTCCCAATGCGCGGATGCGCGAGTTCAAGCAGCCGCCGCAAACCCTGCCTCGCCCTATCGGGGAACTCGAACAGTGGATCCGCGCCTGCAAGGGCGGCATGGCGTCCGACGCCGCCTTGGACAAGGTCTACCCCTTTGCTGAGACGATCCTGCTGGGGACAATCGCCCTGCGGGTCGATAAGAAGCTGTCGTGGGACCACGAAAAGACGAGCTTCGCCAACGCCCCGGAGGCGAACGAATTGATGACCCGGACGTACCGTCCAGGTTGGGAGCTTTGAATAAGATGAGAACGGCCGCCGAAGCGCAAGGCTTGGCGGCCGCGTTGCTCAGTTGCCGTTGGCGCAACGGCCTATTGGGCGCAGCAAGTCTTGCAGCAGTCCGAAGCACCGGCGCATCCTCGGCCGGTGTCGCATGGACAACTGCTTCCGTCACAGGCGCATACCGGGCAGGCGCACGCACAGCCACAGGATGGGGACGGAGCCGCCGGAGCGTTGAACGCCCCCAGAGCGAATGGCGCAGCAGCAAGCGTCACAAGAAGGGCAAGACCCAAGAAAACTCGTCGGAACATGGTGGAATCTCCAGGCTGAAATGTGAATACGACAAACACGAGGTTCAGCGTGACGACTTATTTCCGCCACACACACACGACGGCCTGCCGCTGATTGTGACTGATCGGCGGTCGATCAAGGCGGATGAAGTGAGGGCGGGAAAGGACAGGCGCAACGAACGCTAAGTCCAACGGATACGACGTGTCTCGACAAACGCCGCAATCCGTTGAGCGCGATGGCAGGATCGCATCAGCGGACGAGCGAACCGAGCAAATGCAAAGTGGATTACAGCCCTCGTGATTCTTCTTCGTGCAGCAGGAGTCGTCTTTGGCCGAGGAGTGGCAACAAGGACAACGGGCGTTGGAAGCCGAGCACCCGCAATTCGGAGCGGCATCGACAACCGGACAGCGGCATGGCGTGTACGACGCCTCTGGAAGAGCCAGCGTCACGCAGGCCAACACGACAGCGCTAAGACGAAGCCCGATCATGTTTCGATTCTATGCAAAGCAGGAGACTGGGGCAATGTCGGTGTTGCAGGGGCGACTCGGCCGGGTGGAATAAAGTGCCCATGCGACTCCCGTTGGTTCTCGCAGCCAGATAACCCCAAGGGGCGAATTTCGCCGATTCATGTCGCGAAAGTCACGCACACTTGCACGGCTCTCCTGCGAGGATACCAAGAACCACCCGGACACCATCGTGTCGGACGATCTATCGCAACGACCTCGTCTGCCATCAGACGTCCCTCTCCCCGTCTTGCGTCACCCCGCCGGGTCAACCGACCCGGTCTTCTGGTTGGACGCGTCCTTCGGTCACGAACCAGGTAGCCAGCCTTCGCCCATAGGATTACAGCCGAGGACGATTCCGGTATGATGGCCAGACGTGAAAGCACGGCC
>CAZFKF010000417.1:0-5295 GCA_964518805.1 uncultured Planctomycetaceae bacterium
AATGGTCCCACATCGTGAACAGTTTCTCGATGTCGCCCACGGGCTCGGCGCCTGGCTTGGTTCGGCAGGCCCGGTCGTCTGGGTCGTTTGCCACGGCCTTGCCCTGGTGGAAGAGTATTTCCTTGCGCTCGGGCGTGATCTCGAGGGTGGTCGTCATGTAGCCAAGCGGCAGGATCGAGCGGACCGAGGCCCCTTGGCGGTCTTCGGAATGCGTGAGGATCTCGAAGGGATTCGTCTCGCCCTTGGGTCCGAAGACCCGGTTCGAGGCCACGCAGTGGGCGTAGATGATCTGCCGCTTGGCGGTGTCGATGACCGGATCGGAGATGTACCCCGGCCGGCCCTGGGTCAAAGCGTTCATGGCCACCATCGTGGCCGTCGAGCGGACGTCGCACTCGCAGGCCCCGATGAGGCCCTCGTTCTGCAGCTCGTAGAACCCAAGGCAGGGATAGGCGTGGATGTGCCCGGCGTAGAAGCCGCCCAGACAGTTCACCGTGATCGCGTTGGCGCCGTGCTTCTTGAGCACCGCCTTCATCCCCAGGTACATCGCCGCGGAGGTTTCCAGCGTCTCGCGCGAGACGTCGGCGATCTTCGCGGCCGACTTCTCCCAGCGGTCGGCCACGGCGCGCGACTCGTCCTTGCAGGCGTTCTTCCAGGCGTCGTTCAATTCGGCGAAGGCCACGTGCTCCATCGGGATGCTCATGATCGGGCCGGCCGGACCCGCGTCCGTGCCGCGCACGGCGAGGATCTTCGACTGCTTCATCCGTTTGAGGCACTCGTCGATCGAAAGGCATTTCAGTTGATCGTCCGACTTGCAGCTCGCGTCGCCAGCTTTTGGCGTGCGTTCGCCGCGGACCCGGGCGGTGGCTGCGACGAACTCGGCCGTCGAGCCGCCCTTCTTGACCAGTTCGAAGCACTTCACCGCCTCGGCAAGGTCCTCGACGCGCGAGGAAGCCACGAAGCCCACGTTGGCCGCCTTGGCGCGGAGGAAGCTCGCGTTGTAGACCAGGAAGCCGCCGCTGCCGCCGTATTGGAAATCGGCGTAGAGCACCGGCTTGCCCGAGGCGGCAAACGTCTGCACCACCTGGTTCCAGCAGTTCATCTGGTAGACCAGGTAGCCGTCGATGCCGGCCGACTTGTCGTCGGCGAGGATCTTCTTGGCCTGCTCGGGCCCGGTGGCCAGCGATGTGAGGAACTCGAAGCCCGGACATCGCTTCGACAACTCGGTGCGGATCTGCTCCATCGGCGGATTGAAATCGAAGCCCTTGTTCGGCCAGTCGGGCCCGGGCTGCTTGGGGGCGTGGAGCGCGTAGACGATGCGGATCTTCGGCTTGGCCGGATCGGCGGCGAAAAGCCGCGAGGGCGACGCCGTCGCCGCAACCGCGCCGGCGCACGCTGCGCAACCCACCAAGAACTGCCGCCGGCTCACGCCACAGCACGCACAACCCAGGGGAATGTCATATCGAGTCATCGGTCAGCCCTTCCTGTGTGAATGGACCGGCACAGCCGCCGGCAGATGCTGCATTCTGCGGGCCCATCATAACCAACGAATCGCGAACGCCGCAAGCGTCTTGCCTCGATCTTCAGAGTCCCTACTCCTCCCCGCGACGGACGAGAAGACGACGGCTCTCTGACGGAGCTCAAGAAGCAGGCAGACGCCGGATCAAAGCTCGGCCTGCGGCAGGAGTCATGCCAACAGTTGGACAGCCTCTCAATCGCTGGGCTAACGTCCCTCCGGGACGACACTGCGGTCGGTACGTTCTGGAATACGACCCCATCGGCGTGAATTGCTGCACTAGTTCTCCTCTCTCGCAGTCAGGACATGGGCGGGCAGGATGCAGATCGCAGGTCATCGTGTGCTGAGTCCTGTTTGGGGCATGCGTTGTGAATGCCTGCGACTTCAGTGCTGTTGCGGTTGCCACGAGGTCATCTTCTCGCTTCGCGTACCGCGGGCAATCGGGATTTTGAAAGCACTAGTCATTGTAAGTTATAGACCACCACCCGTCGTCAGGGCCAACGCCTCACGCCGCGGATTGTCCGGCTTGGCGGAGTGGATCGATCGACGGTGTTTTGGGATTCGTTGCGCGTTGCCGCCTCGGGGGTATTCAGAACGGGCCGAGATTCAGGTAGCATAATAGGGGCAGTCTGTGGCACTACGAGTCGTAACCATCGTTCTGACGGAGACACTCATGAGAATCTGCACCATGCTGGGCGTTTTGGCCATGATTGCCTTGTCAATCATGCCTGTCTGCGCGGCGGACAAAGACCTGGCCGGACTCATCAAAGCCTTGGGGTCGGAAGACAAATCCGAACGCGTCAAGGCGATCGACGAACTGGGCGAACTCGGTCCCACGGCCGCCGAGGCGGTCAAGGCCCTCGCCGAGAAGCTTTCCGACAGTTCGGCCAAGACGCGGGCCCACGCTGCCCGGGCGCTGGGGAGGATCGGAAAGCCGGCCTCGGAGGCGGTTCAAGCGTTGATTCGACTGGTCGGCGATCCGGATGCCAAGGTACGGCGCGAAGCGGTTCGGGCGCTCCGGGCAATTCGTCCCGGCCCGAAGGTCGCGCTGCCGCTCTTGGTCAAGTTGCTCAAGGACCCCGACCCATCGGTGAAGCTGCGGGCCATGGAGGCCATGCACGAATTGGGAGAGGATGCGGTCGGACCGCTGGTCGAATGCCTCGGCGACGCGAACACCGCCTACTGGGCGTGCCTGGTGGTTGGCGAACTGGGGCCTAAGGCGAAGGCGGCCGTGCCCGCCCTGACCAAACTGCTGGAACATGCCGCGCCGGACGTGCGTGCCGAAGCGATCCTCTCGCTGGCGGCGATTGGGCCGGATTCGGAGCCGGCGGCGGGCAAGTTGACTCAGGCCCTCGACGACCCGCTCTTGCGCGACGCCGCGACCTTCGCCCTGGTGCGCATCGGCAAGGTCTCGGAGGATGCCGAGGCGAAGATCCGCGCCAACGCCAAGGCGGAGCCCGTGATGACGAAAGTCGTCAGCATGTGGGCCTTGGCCAAGCTGCACCCCGAAGACAAGGCGCTGGTGCGCGAGGCCGCAGCGATCTGGGTCGAAGGGTTGAAGAACGACCGCGAAGCGGTGCGGTCGGCGGCGGCGCGGGCCATCAGCGACATTCGCCCGGGCCCGAGGGTCATGGTGCCGCTTATCGAAAAGGCTCTCCAGGATGCAAAACCGGAAGTCGCGGAGAACGCCCTCAACGCGTTGGCTAGCCTTGGCCCAGTGGCCGTTCCGAATCTCATCAAGGCGTTGAAGTACGAGAAGGCCCGGCCGGCCGTGGCCTACATCCTGGGCCGGATGGGCCCCAAGGCCGAGCCCGCCGCACCGATGCTGGCCGGCCTGCTCAACGATGCTGACCGCAAGACGCGGCGCGAGGCGGCGATTGCCCTGGCCAAGATCGGCCCGGCGGCGAAGCGAGCGGTTCCCGCGTTGATCAAGGCCCTGGAGGCCCGCGGCGAGGGCCAGGACTATGGGCCGGCCTACGCCCTGGGCAGCATCGGCCCGGCGGCGGTCGAGGCGAAACCCGCCCTCATCAAGGCGATGTCTGGCAAAGACGAAACGCTGGCGCTGTTCAGCGCCTGGGCCCTGGCGATGATCGATCCCGCCGACGCCGAAGTGGCGAAGAAATCGGTGCCGCTGTTGCGGATTGGATTGGCCGATTCGGAGGCCGGGATT
Source organism: uncultured Planctomycetaceae bacterium (assembly GCA_964518805.1). Classification (GTDB taxonomy): domain Bacteria; phylum Planctomycetota; class Planctomycetia; order Pirellulales; family Thermoguttaceae; genus CALFBP01. The sequence continues at coordinate 3,684 of CAZFKF010000417.1, forward strand.
CGGCATCAGGCGGTCGTGGCCCTGGGAAAACTCGGCCCGCTGGCCAAGCCCGCGGCCGAGGCCCTCAAGGAGGCCCAGCGCGATGCCGATCCCGAGGTCAGCGCTGCGGCGGCCAAGGCATTGAAGGCAATTGGCGAGTAATCCCCGTCGAGATCGAGGAGAAATACTACAATGAAGGCTCTCATACTCACACTCATGCTCGCGGTGGTCGTGGCCGGATTGTGCGCGTGGTGCGCGGTGGCGCCGGCGCAGTTTGTCGTTGGAGGCTGGGATAGCGGCTATCACGCGTCCACCGCCGCCGAAGGCGCGGCGACCGGAATGGCGAACGTCATCCGCTCCCAGGGGGAGTACAACCTGGCAACCTCGCAGGCCGCCATCAACATGGAGGAGGCCCAACGGCAGGATATCGACAACCGCGTGAAGTGGACCAACGCCTACTTCGACATGCGGCGCACGAACAAGGCCTACCAGGACTCGCTCAAAAAGCCCCGCGATCCTGAGGCCGCGCTGCGGTACGCCGAGTCGCAGAAGCCCAAACGGCTGACGCTGAGTGAGTTGGGCGTCTCGGGCGACATCCACTGGCCTGAGACTCTTCCGACGGACAAGTGCGCCGACCAGCGCCGGGAACTTGAAGAGTTGTTCGCCGAGCGCGCCCAGAACGGGTCGTTGTCGCCCCAGAAGGTGGCGCAGGTCCAGACTGCAACTCGGACCATGCTCGACGAACTCAAGTCCGAGATCGATACGATGCGCCCGGCCGACTACACCAAGTCGAAGCAGTTCGTCGTTAGCCTGGGCTACGAGGCCTCGCTGCCGGTCAATTGAGCGGACCCGCTCCGCGGATGAGAGTCCGCGGATAGGAAATGGCCCAAGTGGCCGTCCGACCAAGACGCCCCTCTCCCGCTGGACCGGAGAGGGGTAGGGGTGAGGGGAGTCGTTCCTGGTCGGCCGCAACAAGGAACCCCCTCTGCGGCGTTCCCAGGAGCGACGGTCGCGGCATAGGCCGCGATTCGTTCCGGAGGGCGCGTCCTGAAGCGAATTCTCTGGGCGTCACGGAAGCGCTTCTTTGAGCCTGCCTTGCCTGCTGGGACCTTGGAGGGAATCAGCCATGATGCCATGCCGTCTGCGATCCACCGCTTATCGGATGCTCTCTTTGCTGGTCGTTCTCGCCGGGCTCGCCCAGACCGCGCCGTCGGCCTGGGCGCAGGCGAAATCGGCCTGGCCGAAGCTGGAAGAGGTGATCGTCGTCTCCAAGACGCATTTCGACATTGGATACACAGACCTCGCCAGCCGGGTGGTCGATCGCTACCGGACGTCGATGGCCGATCAGGCCCTGACGCTGGTCGATGAGAGCCGCGGCCTGCCGCCGGACCAGCAGTTCTCGTGGACCCTGGCCGGCTGGCCGATGGCGCAGATTCTCTGGCCCGGCCAAACGTCCCAACGCCGCAACCGGTTCCTGACGGCGATGCGTCAAGCGCGCCTGGTTCCGCAGGCGATGGCCTTCACCACGCACACCGAATCGCTCGATTTGGAGGACCTGGCGCGCGGCTTCCGCTATTCGGTGGAGATGGCGCGTCTGGCCGGTCAGCCGCTTCCCACGGCGGCCAAGATGACC
>CAZFKF010000418.1:0-5273 GCA_964518805.1 uncultured Planctomycetaceae bacterium
TCTCGCGACTATCGGCTGCTGGATTCCGGACAAGTCCTCGGCAAGACCGTGGGGGACGTCCTCCACGCGTTCGGACTTGCGGTCCGGCTGCGCAAGTCGAAAATCGGGACGCGCAAGGCTGTCTCATGTTTGCTCTATTTCTACGATCCGCCGGGCGAGGATTTCCTCGCCATGCAGCGTCTGGGTCGCAAGCAAGTGATCGAGCGCGTGTCGGGCATCGTCCTCCTCGCAGATCCATTCGCTTCGCCCGCATTGACTGAGTACGGCCGCAGTCTCGGCGACCGCCTGAAGCCCTCGCCCGTTCCGCTGTACGATGTGGTCGCGGAGTTGACGGGAGTGGTCAACCAGATGCTGGTGCGCGCGCCCAACGAGAAATGCAGGGTCCCGCTGGCCGTGGTGATCAACAAGATCGACGCCGTGCCGATCGAGCAGGTGCCGGCGTTTGCGCCGCTGGCAAGCGCCCGCCCATCGCCGACTGCCGACGTTCATCGTCTCGCTCGCCAGGCATTGGAGCAACTGGGTGAACGACGGAGCGTGCAGGCCCTGGACCTCAAGTTCCAGAAGGTACGCTATTTTGCCTGCTCGTCGCTCGGACGTTCGTCGGACCACGGCGACACGACGCCCTTTGCGGCGGTGGGCGTCGCCGAACCGCTGTTGTGGCTGCTGGGTTTGGATCGCTCGGAAGGGAAACCGTAGCAGGACCGCGCGGCCGGACGTAGAATGGGTTCCTCACGATCGGCCCCCAACTCCCGGACCGTAACTTGGGAGACGGAGGTGGCTGACCGACACGCGCTCCGATTCGGCAAGGCGATGCACGGACTGGACAGGGCGGGAATCCCATCCTGCTGGCGAACCCATGCAATCCATCCCTGAAACCGGCAGTGGCATCGACGGGTTTGTCGCTTTCTTGCTTTGGCACATCTACCGCTTCTTTCCTTCGGCGGGCCGGCTAGACTGGGTGTTTCTCCTTGTCTTGCTCAGCATGTCCGTGCATTTCGTTCACGCGCCAGTGTTCGTGAGACTGCACGACGTGCTCCAGCGCCGGCCTCTGAAGAGGCTGGCGCGGAGCCGGTGGTTCTGGCTCTATCTGGTCGGATTCGAGTTCTGGTTGGGCATCCTGGTCTGGTTCTTCTCCCGCCCCGCAGGCGCGACGTTCCTGGAGGGACGCACAGGAACCCCCGAAGAGCCTTGCGGCCCCCTGCTGCATCTCACGATGCTCTACCTGGGCCCGGTGATTTGGATGTCAGCGTTTGGCGTCCTGTACGGTCTGGCGTGGCTGGTGCAAGCGTTTCTCGCCAGGCACGATGACGATGCGGTGCCGCAGACGCTCGACGAGTGGAGCCAGAACCCCGTGCTGATCCCCGTCAAGGCGCGCACCGGAGGGAGGCACTTCCGCAGTCTCGGCGTGCTCATTGGCAGCGACTTTCTGGTCGGCGCGATCAGCTTTGAGGCGGCCATGACCTTCTATTGGCACTGGTCCTTTGCCTCCGCGCTTCTGATGTTCGTCTACTGCCTCTCGCGGCCGTTTGTCAACGCCGTGGCCTTCCCCGTGGCAAGCTACTTCGAGGCACTCGATGACGCCGGGACCTAGTGTGTTCGCAACCGGAGTGTCCACGACCGATGGTTTTGAAAATGCGGTCGGGAATGGGAGATCTCACCTTCAACCGGCCCCGCACGACCAAACCGAACTACGAAAGGAATCAACACGATGACTGAATGCCCCTGGATCATGCACATTGCGGCAGTCTTGACGCTCCTGGCGACGACAAGTCCGACGCTCGGCCTTAGCGGCCCTCCCGGTCGCCCCAATGTCCTCGTGCTTCTGACCGACGATCAACGCTGGGACGCCATGGCCTGCGCCGGCAATCCGGTCGTGCGGACCCCGCACATGGACCGTCTCGCAACCGAAGGCACTCAATTCATCAACGCCTTCGTGACGAGTTCGATTTGTGCCGCCAGCCGGGCGTCGATCTTCACCGGGCAGTACGAGCGATCCCACGGCTGCAACTTCAACACAGGGTGTCTGCGCCGGGCACAACTGGAGCAGAGCTACCCCGCCCTGGTCCGCAAGGCGGGCTATTTCACCGGGTTCATCGGCAAGTACGGTGTCGAATACTCGCCACCCGGAAAGCCTCCACGCGACGTGGAGGGCCGCGAACTGTTCGACCGCTGGTACGGATTCTACGGTCAGGGAGTCTACTTTCCCAAAGAACATTCGGGCAAGCATTTGAACCAAGTCATGGTGGAAAAGGCCCGCGACTTCCTGGCCTCGGCTCCGCGCGACAGGCCTTGGTGCCTCTCGATCAGCTTCAAGGCTCCGCATTCCGGTGACGGCTACGTCGGCTACCACGCCGAAGCGGATCTGAAGCCACTGTACGCCGAGGCCCTCGTGCCCTATCCCCCAACGGCAAACCGATCCTGCTTCGACGCATTACCGCCCTTTCTGCGTTCGAGCAATGCCCGGACGAGCTACTGGGAGCTTCGCTTCGGCACGTCGGAGAAGTACCAGGCCACGATGAAAGACTATTTCCGCCTGGTGACGGGCGTCGACCGCGCCATCGGCCAGATCCGCCGCGAGTTGGCTGTCTGCGGATTCGACAAGAATACCGCCATCATCTTCCTCAGCGATAACGGCGATATGCACGGCGACTACCAGTTGGGCGGCAAAGAACTGCTATACGACGCGTCGATCCGTATCCCCATGATTGTGCTCGATCCGCGTGTACCGGCGTCAGCCCGCGGCCAAAGGCGGTCCGAACTCGTTCTCAACCTCGACGTCGCCCCCACCGTGCTCGATCTGGCGTGCGTTCGCGTGCCGCCTGCCATGCAAGGCACGAGCGTTGTGCCCCTGGTGCGCGGCGAGAGGCCCGGTTGGCGCGAGGACTTCTTCTGCGAAAACCACTTCGCCGTACCCGAACAACCGTATCCGCTCATCGAGGGCGTGCGTACGACGCGTTGGAAGTACATGCGATATCCCGAGATCAAGCCTCAGTGCGAGCAATTGTTCGATCTGGCGAACGATCCCGTGGAGACGGCCGATTTGGTCCACACGCCGCGCTGCCAGGCCACCCTTGCCGCGCTTCGCAGTCGCTGCGACCGACTCCGCACCGAGGCGGCAAGTCGGACGCCGTAGACGCCTCCGCGCTAACCAATCGATTCCCAGAGTCATTTTCTCCCAATAACAACCGTCCACGCCGCTTTACGGCCGCGCATAGGCTTCCGAAGCCATTTGCCAGAGAGCGTTTCGTGCAAGGCGCTGCACTTATTGAACTACGCTCCCCCCCTCCGAAAGACTGTTCTTCCATGCACGCCACGGCGCATCCTTCCGGATTGTGACGTACAATCCCTAGTAGGAGTATTGGTTCGCCCTGTGGTTCGCCAGGACGGTCATGGAGAATCTGCTCTACATAGTCCCCTGGGTCTTCACCAGTGTGATGGTGGGGGTCCTCGTGGGGTATTTATTGAAGAGAGGCCGGGGAGAGTCCTCGGTCTTGGCTGCTGTAGAACGCGCGGAACAGGAACGCCAGACCGCGTTGAAAGTCTTGGTCGAGGTGCTCAAATCGGTCGAACAGATGAACGGCGACGTGGAGTGCCACAACAGTGAGATCCGGCAGACGGCCGAGCACGTTGGCAGTCTGAAGGTCACCGGCGAGTTGGTCAGCGTCCAACAGGTGCTCTTGGAGCACATGAAGGTCCTGAACGCCTCCAACAAGCGACTGCAAACCGATCTTCTGTGCAGTCGCTATCAGATGGAGGAGCAGGCGAGGCAAATCGACGACATTCGCCGCGAGGCGTACACGGATTCCTTGGCCCAGGTCGGCAACCGCAAGGCGTTTGACGAGCGGCTGCACGTGGCGGTGGCGCTATGGAACCGGCAGCGGCAGCCCTTTGCGCTGATCCTGGTCGACCTGGACCACTTGAAGCGGATCAACGATTCGCACGGCCACCGGGCGGGCGATCTGGTGATCGAAAAGCTCGGGGAGCTGCTCAAAGAAACGGTCCGAGACGGCGATTTCGTGGCCCGCTACGGCGGCGACGAATTCGCGATCATTCTTCCCAACACCGTAGCGGCCGACGCCATGAATGTGGCCGAGGCCGTGCGGCGGAAGGCCGCGGACCGCGGCTCCCAGGTGACGTATAGCGGGGAGGAAGTGGCCATCTCACTGAGCATCGGCGTGGCGACAGTTGCCAACGGCGATGACGCCGCGTCGCTCGTCCAACGCGCCGACGCAGCGCTGTATCGCTCGAAGCACCTTGGCCGCAACCAAGTCCAGATCGAACACTCGCCGACCGAGGGCATTCCGGCGGCAATCGCAGCGCCAGCCGTGCCGGAGACTCCCTGCGCGACGGTCTGACGGGAGTTGCGCGGTTCGCGGGAGCCTCGTCGCATCGTCGAACCTCGCTCAGAACATGCCGAACCACCGTCCCAAGGTTCGCGAAAAGAGCCATTCGAGACGGGCCTGCCACGAGGCGCGCGGATACACGTCGGAGACGTTCCAATCGTTCTCTGTCCACGCCAACGGCGGAAATGCGACGTACGATCGCAAGGCCCCGGAGTGCTGGCTCATGACCGCGTCGATCGTCGAGCGGCGCAACGCCCACCGCAGGCCCACGACCCGAATCATTTCGTCGGTCAACGGAAAACACTCTTCCAGCAGTCGTTGCCCGCCCTTGGGCGACACCGAATAGCAGACGACCCCGAACGCCGTGATCACGCGCAGCGGCGCCACCTCGTAGTCCTTGTCCTGAAACTCGCTGACCCGCGGACCGAGCTTGCTGGAATCGAAACGCATGGTCGCATTCTTGATCCCCTCGATGATTTGCACGCAGAACTGGGCATCGAAATTCCAACCCCAGAAAATGATGTCCCAGTCGGAGGGCAAGACGCCGAGCACCCGCTGGGCCTTGGAAACGAACCGCCGGTTCAGAACTGCATCATCCTCGGCCACGGTCAAGGGCGCGTCCGAGGCTGCGGCAAGCTGCCACATCTTCCTATGCGACAAGGCATTTCCCAGAGCCCCGGGCGAGTACATCGTGAGCGGCGATCGAATGACACCCTCCCGCGCCAGTTCGTCCCGATCAACATACCCCCCGTCAATGGCGTCTATCCTTCGGAACTCAGCGACGGGGGAATTCATCGCCAGAAAGCGCTCGTTGCGGTCTTTTCTCCGCTCAAGGTTAATGTAGTGAATCTGCACGATCCGATCCTTGAAAAGCAGTCTAGTGGTCTGTCCAAATTGAGTTTACGGGTGCCACGGTTGGCTTGTCCAACC
>CAZFKF010000419.1:0-5271 GCA_964518805.1 uncultured Planctomycetaceae bacterium
GTCCCCAGGCCAGCAGGAGATCGCCACGTGACCCTGGCCTTCCTGCCGTTCCGCTCTACCACCACCGGGTTTGCGATGAGCGTAATCCCTGAATGGATCATTAGGTCGAGGCAATTGTCAATCTCTTGTCGGACATCGTTAGGTGTCATTTTCGGTCGCATTCTGTTCGAGGAGCCTCCTGAGACTCCTCTGCATTTCAGGCGGAAGTAACTCAAGGGCCACCTCACCCTTTTCCATCGCGTCCAGGAACTGCTTAAGGCCCTTTTCCGCCTTGCGGATTTCGGCGCGCTCGCTGGCGGAACGATCTCGGTGGATGCTCCGCAACCTCTTGTTTTCGCCGGGCGTCGGAATCTTGAAACTGAGACGAAAACCATGCTGAACCACGGCGTCAAACTCGCGCTTGATTTCGGACATTGCCTCGCCATATCCACAAAGCCGGACCCATGCCCTCGATCGCGTAATCGCAGTGAAAAGTATGTTGCGCACCTTGATTAGTTCATATCCGCCCGCGCAGTGTTGGCAGTTCACAACGTAAACCATCGGAGCTTCGTTCCCCTTTGCCCGGTAGATGTGGGACATCGCAACGGAGTTTGGGGTAAACATTTCGTCGATGCTTGTCGTCACGCCAGCCATGTGTGATCGGATACCGTATCGTCCGAGAGCATCAACAAACTGCTTGGACAAACGGTTCGCAGTCAAGGAGTCGGGGAAGATTATGAGAATATCGTCCGCCTCAAGCTCATCCTGCTTTAGGTTCTTGGCAATGTTCCGCGCCACCCATTCCGTCTGTTCCACATTGTTGGCGACAGGCACGCATTGCACAGCATCGTCGGGCTGCATCAGGTCCGCAAAGTACGGTGGGTACGATGTCGAGCGTCGAACTAACTCGACTTCGTGCCCCGGCTCAAGCTCTCCGCTTGCTACATCGTATCCGACCTCTTGCCAAAGGGATGGTTCGTCGAAATGCTGGACCAACTCCTTGCGATACACGCCAAATCCAAGGGAATGCGCAAGTGTCAACGCCCAAGGGGTGTTCCTATAACAAACTGGCAGAATAATGTCTTGGCGTGCTTGCCCTGGGCTGTTAACAAGGCTAATTCGTGGCTTGCCCTGTGCATCGACTCCGAACAGTTGGTCAGTTGACGGCATCTCCATGTTCGACAAGTTTTGCAGTTCATCGTAAGCCCACACAATACGCTTGGGCTCGGCCGCAAGCTTGTAGACAAGATGAAAGAACGGCCAGGGTAAATCCTGGGCTTCGTCGATCAACACGGCATCGTAGAGTGGTTCATCGGGTCTGTCCTTGACAGCCGACCACAACTCCTCACAAACGCCAAGAAAAGCCCGCTCCATGCCGAATTTCGATTTCGCAAAAAGGAAATCACGCCTTGGCAGGCCAAAATGATTCGCAATCTCTCCGTACAGGCCGGGTCTGGTAGTGCTGCCCCATGAATGGAGTATCCGCAGTCGCTCGTAATTGGGCTCATCGTTTGCATGTTCGTAGGTGAATCGCCGAATCAGGTCGGTCAACTGTGGGTAGAGGGAACGTGAATGAAAAGTGACCGCGATTGTCCAATCGGGATGCTGGGTATGCAAATAGGCTGCTTTCAAAGCCAACACGACCGTCTTTCCCGATCCGGCAAGGCCACGCACGCGCTGGGGGCCATCCGGTGTTTCGATGGCTGCTCGTTTTTGCCATTGGTCTAGGTTGGCAATCTCCTGTTCAATCTGCTTGAGTATTGCGCCACGCGAGCCCGCGCGGCTGACTGAGGTTCGTTTCTTGACAGGCTTGATAGTAGATACACGCTGAAGGGCGGCGTTTAACGGACGGAAAAGAGGATCGTCCAACGGCGGGATTGCTTGGATCACGTCAACAAGTGTTCCCGGCCCAGCCACAGTAACCTCGGAGTCGGGAGGAGGGGTAAGGTCAACGGGGAAGTAGGTGACGACGGTGATTGGAACACCGAGCCGACGCTTGCGTCGAAGACTCTGGTGGCGACCGAGATTGTTCTCCATAGCATAGTAGAGCTTGTCTTGGCTATCTTGGAGAGCAGGCCAAAACTGGGGACTCTGCTTCGGAGGAGCTGTCGCAAGAGAGAAGACAACCAACCCATGCTCCAAAGTGACAAGGAGAGCTTCGACGAAAATTGCCTCATCCGCTGAAGCCAGAATCGGATAGCCCATGTAGAGCGTTCCAGTCAGTTCCAGAGTGTCAAGCTGCTCTTCGAGTTGAGCCGTGACCGCGGGGTTCCTCGATTTGCCGTAGACCTTTTCGAGCATGTCTCTGCCTTCCTAGTTCACCTGAATGCCGGGTCTGCGACGCCGTGCTCCGCGAAGAGAGCGTGCCCCACGAGAGGCGTGGCTAACTCCCCGAGGTGATTGGTCTGAAATATAAGCTCCCCCCATTTTACTGCCCGTGGTCAGCAACACAAGTTTCCCCTGATTCCCATGCGACTGACCCAAGATCGCAATCGTCGGCTCGACTCAGTGCGCCAGCCGTGTCCACAACGTCCCGTCCCTTCTTGCAGATTGCAAGTCGGCCTGGCGTGACGGATGTGCTCTGGCCCGGTACAACGACCGGTCGCCACGACCGTCTCTGATCCCTGCGATCGCGCGATTCTATCGTAGGGCGTCTTTCGAGGCGAATGGCGGGAAGGGAGTTCTCGAACGAATGCCGTGTCATTGGTCGTCTTTTACGGTAGTGTTGGGCGCGCCCAACAGGACTTGGAACTGTTGGGGCGCGGCCAACGACGCGGCGAGGTGTTGGGCGCGCCCAACAGGGCGGTCGAGCGCTCTCCGAGCCCTCAATCCTTGCTCCGATTTGTTGGGCGCGCCCAACAGCGCTCAGCAGGGGTCAGGAGGGACGCGAGAGAGGGTCCAAGAAATCCAAAGTGTTGGACATTTGTTGGGCGCGGGCTGGTGGCACCTTCAGCGCAGAAGAAAAGGACTTGCGTCTCGCTGTCGCAAGTCCTTTTGTTTTAAGAGGTTGCAAAGTGCGGGAAACAGGACTTGAACCTGCACGGCCTTGCGGCCACTAGGCCCTCAAGATCATCCGTGCTTTCGTCGTAAGTCCAATTCCTGTAACGCAATACATTGAACGTGAAGAACTTAGAATCGGTTTCAGATTCATCGTCATTCGGCGTGATTTTGCCCTATTTTCGCCCATTTCGCGGCCTATTGTTGGGAATGTGTTGGGGATCTACTAGGCATGTTGCCTAGCGCACACTCGCCGCCTTCTCATTGCCGGAGCACAATCTAGGCACGGTGCCTAGTGTCACTGCGCCAGACGGTCAAACACGGAATCGGCAATCGCCTCTTCGTCGGGTGCCAGGTAGTATTGCTTCATTGTCGCCGGATTGCAGCCGAACGCAACGGCAGCATCGTCTACCGGAATCCCCGCCTCCCGTGCCCGAGTCATGGCCGTTCCGCGTAGATTGTGCAGCTTGAATCGGTCGTTTCCCGTGAGGGTGAAGTACAGCTTGACCTCATCCTGAATCCATCGCTTCAACCGCGCGGGAGTGTAGCCCTTGACGGCCTTGGCGTGGTGCGATTCGCCCCGCTGCATGTAGATGGCCCGCAATTGATCGGAGAACGCCTCAAAGACGTAGGCGGGGCCGGCAAGGGCTTTCAACTCTTCGTACATCGCCGTTGGCAACTTACAGGCCCGTTGTCGCCTCCCTTTGGTTGTGTCACTGAGGAAGTAGATTTTGCCGCCTTGTAGGCTGTCGCTACCGGCTTGGCACAATTCGCCGATTCGACAGCCGATGTTTGCCTTGACTTCCAGGAACAGCACTGGCAGCCGCCAATCAGGCCAGCGTTTCCCCAACCATTCCATCAGCCCTTGTTTCTCGTCCGTCCGAACGATCCGGGGCGGGGCCTTGTCGTACTTGGGTGGCGTCACTTCCTCAAAGGGATTTACGGTGAGCACTTTGCACCGCTTGCACCACCAGTTGTAGGCAATCGAGAGGTTCTTTAGGTTGCCTTCGACCGTGCGGGGCGACAACTCGACCTCCTTGTCTCCCTTGACCCGCTTTTCCTTGGACCGCTTCACCTTGAACCGTTCGGCCATTGCCGGGGTAATGTCAGCCGGCCCGCGGGTGTCCGGGAAAACCTTGCGGAGTGCGCTGATCGCCAACTCGTATTGCTGGATGGTGCCGGCGCGCAGTTTCTCGGCCGTCATGTGTTCGAGCATCAAGGTGACTGCCGAATCCCACGTCAGCTTCTCTGGTGCCGCCTTTGCAAAGTCCTCCCGAATTTTTTCGGGGGCCACGTCGAGCGCCGCGTGCTTGGCGCGCTCGCCCGTAGTCAACTCTCGTCGCCGGTCGTTGGCGTCCCGGAAGTAAACGAAGTAGCAACCCGAACCTGGGCGTTTTTGCAGGCTGAAGCGCACTCTGCGCCCATCCGGCAGATCACACGCATACTCAGGGATTCGCAAGGTACTCGTCCAACTGCTTACGGGTGAATCGGTAGGTTCGGCGTGGGCCACGCAAGGGCACGATCCGCTTGCGCTCGACCAGCCCATACAACGACGCCCCTGTAATTCCAAGATAGTCAGCAGCTTGGCTTGAGTCAAAGAAGCTCCCGAGGTTCTCCTCGCTCCACGCCAGCAACCGACCGACGACCACTAGAGCCTCTCGTGGCGTCATCGCCTGATGTGGGGGGTCGATCAGGTGCCCCGCGCCAAACCGGCAGGCCGTGACACTGACCTCCTCGACCAATTGGGCGATGTCCATCTGCTCGAAGGAGTCAGCCTCGTGGATCGCCTGAAGTCGGTCAAAGGCGGCGCGGAGATAGCGGGTAAACTCTTGTTTGGTTCGCGGTGGCTTCAGGCTCATGGTGCAATCATGCTGCGGATCAAAGGGTGCTCACGATAGTCGTATAAACGGCGTCCGCTGGGGATCGGCATGGTTAGCGTCTCCTGAACAGGCCCCGGCGGCGGGGCTGACAAGTGCGTTGTAGGTCCGCTTCGGCGGGTGCGGCGGCCGGGGTGATCTCCACTTTAACTGGCCCTGTGGTGGCTGTCTTGGTTGGAACGGCCAGCGGCAACGGGGCTAAGGTTGGCTCCGGGGCGACTGCCGCCGGCACTTCGACGCGGGCGGCGTCCGTCTGGGCAGGCGGGGCTGCCGTCACCGGCGGACGGCCCAGCCAGACGCCCAATGCCGCGGCTAAGGCGAGCAGGGCGGCGGCAGTAATCACGCGGTTCAGCAATTTGGGTCTCACCGTGCAGTGCCCTTTACGCGGGGTGGTCTTTGTCCGGCTCGGGTGGCGTTC
>CAZFKF010000420.1:0-5246 GCA_964518805.1 uncultured Planctomycetaceae bacterium
GAAAGGAAACACGCAGCATCATCGCCAAGGCTCACGAAACGAACATCTTCAACCCCTCGATGGAAAAACGACGCTCCAGGATGCGTCAGGATGGACGTTCGCAGTCCACTTGGTATCGGCAGACCTTGGACGAGAGCGTGCGTCATATCGCATCTGGTGCGATGGGCGCGAAACCTGTCTATAGTTTCGCCAGTAATTCGCCCGCGAGTTGTTCAGTCAGTTCGTCGCTGTCGCCAGCACCTCGCCCGCAGAATTCGTTCCACGCCCATTCGCTCGCGAGCATGGCCCGTCCGCCGCCAACCGATACGGTGGGCTCGTCGCCGTCGGCGTGCATTTCCGCAGTGGTTGCCCCCTGCAACAGCGGCGCGATGTGCTCGTTCCACCGCTCAACCGTAGCCTCGGTGTCAGCCCAGCCGAAGCCTACGATGTCCTCGTGTGCTAGGTAATCGCGTGCCATCGTTCACCCTCCTGCAAAACAAGGGACCGAAAAGCTTGATGCCACATTTTCGTGGCGTAGGAACGATGCATCAAGATAGCCCGCCCCGCGCTACTGCCCGGCATCGACGTTGTGCGTCTCGGGGGCGGTCAGAGCCATTGTAACAAAAAAGGGGGCAGGTCACGCAACGGCGTGCCTACGCCCTAATCGCCGCACAGTCGGCCGCCCGAACCGTTCCTTGAGGTTGACGCATTCCATGAGGTTGCCTCCGAATTGCAAAAAGTGAAAGGCCGGCGGGCGGACACGCTAGCGAGCATTGAAAAAAAAACCGCCCGTCGGCCACGTTTTCACCTCGGGGGGCCAGCCATGGAAGGATGGCCGGCCGCGCCCCGAGGTCGCCCACCAGCCCAAACCCGAGGCGGCGGACGAGTATTTGAGCCCGGGGGCGACCGGCGGAAAGTCGCAAACCGCCGGCCGTCTCGCCCGGGCGAAATCAGCTATGCAGGATTCCGAAAGTCCCCGCGTCGCCGTGGAGACGTTCGGGCGGGGGCGTTGGACTGCAAACGACCGTGATGCCGCTGGCAAGGCACGTGACGCCAGCGACTTTCCAATTCTCTCCGCTTGCGTCGCAAATCAAACTACCCGGGGCGGGCAGGGTCTCCAGTTCGCGTTGCTCAGTGGCGTTTCCAAACTCTAGTGTTGCGACAATCATATCGGGTTCCTTGTATTGTTCAGGATAAGGTTTCGGCCGGGAGCTGGAAGAGCCCAAGAACTCCCCCAGCTCAACCGGCGGCGGCGTCGCCGATGGACCATGAACGGAGCCCAGTGACGAACGCCGCACTTGCTCAAAAGACGCCACAGGCCCGCGCTGTTTCAACTCGGTCATGAGCGTGCCTGGCGTCCTGGTAGGATTGGCGATGGAACGTCATCGTGGCCTCATGCGTCAGTTGAAAGTCGATCCGCCGGGATTCGAGTTCTGCCGCTGACGAGGATTCAACCGCCGCCTCGGCTTTCTTCTCCGCAGCCCGGAGCCGCTCCAACTCGCGCCCGGCGGCCGGGAACTTCTTTGCCTCGGATTCGTGTCGTTTGGCCGACTCTCGCAACCTGAATAGTTCGTTAACGGTTGGCGCGTCCGCCCCGGCGGCTTCCGCGAGTGCCTGGAGTTCCGGATCAACTGGTTGCAGTCCGCGGCGGATGCCTGCCAGAAAGGCATCCCATTCGCCGCGGCTTCGCAACCACGCTCGAAAATCGCTTTCCAGTTTTGCATTCGTGAACATCATCTTCAAAACTCCTTTGCCAGCTATGCCGGCGTTTGGGGGAAATCGGGACGTGATTTATCTCGCTGGGCTTCGCGTCCGCGCCAGTCCCGGAGCGTCGCGTAAAACATGGCGTCAAACGCCGGCGGGGCGGGTGATGCGAGGATCGCCTGAAACGAATCTCGCCGCCGTCGCCGCAACTCCGGACGTAGGGGGCGGAAATATCGTGGCCACCAATCGAGTCCATAGCTGCGAGTGTCAACAAGATCGCCAAGGCAAATCGGGAGCCCCAGCCGCGAGGCTCGATAGGCCACGTGGGCCGCAATTCGGATGAACCGCGGCCCGTGCTGTGCCCAGGGCGGGTGCCAAGTTTCGCCGTTTTGGATGTCGAGGTTTGTTTGCAAGTCGCTTTTCAATCGTTTCCATGAAGAATCTTTCTCGGGGACGAGGCGAACGGGCAATTCCATCGCGTGCGCAAATTCATGGAGGGACACGGCCAGAAGCCGTTGCGCGAGGTGACGGCGGAAATCAAATTTCACCTTCGACGCCTTGGCCCTGATCGCGTGGGCTTCGACTTCAGCACGGACGGCCACGTCAAGCACCAGGGCGGCCGCGCCGTGGCTCACGTAACCGGGGGAGAGTAGAACGCCGAGGATACCACATTCTGACAAATCTGCCGGTATCATCGAGGCAAACACGATGCGGACCGTGGAGTCGTGCGGCGCGATCCTGCCGAATAGATCTTGGATAGCGTCGCGGAATTCGGGGGCGTCGGGATCGGCGGTGAGAAGATTTTTCATCGCACACCCTTTCTTGTGATGTTCATCGAGGCTGGCAGCGGCAGAAAGCCGATTTCACTTGGATTGGCCGGCTTCGAGTGCCGCAAATGACTGCGATAACTTCCGTCGATCCGATCGTACAATTCAAACGCGGAATCGTCTTTCGGCGGAAGATCGTCGCTGAGGATCGGCTCCGGAGTCTTCGCGATTCTGCGCCCCTCCGCCGTCGGCCAGTACCAGACGCGACCATAGAGGTCTGACCCGGACTCCAGCCAATCGCGACACAACGCAGCCGCGGCCATGTACTGAACGACCACTAGTTCGCTGCGGCAATCGAGGGTGTCGCTGTAATTTTCGAGCCGGGCCAACCATAGCTCGCTGGTCACCGCACCGAAACCGTCGCCGGCTCGCTCAAGACGGATCACCTCGGCCACCGTGGCGTGTGCGGCGCCGATACTGGGCAGACCTGCCAGGGCCCGGGCGATCGCCTCGCCGCGGTCCGTCAGTCGCAAGCTTGCCCGTCTGGCGTCGCCGTGGAGTGTCAGAAGGCCGGCCGTTGCCATCTCAGCGATCGTTCGCTGATCCGCCTTTCGCGAGGCGTCGTCCTTCCCTGCTGGATGCCATGGAACGCCGGCCGCAGCAAATCGCCCACGATGCTCGTACAGAACCGCGGCGGCCCGCTTCCGCCAATCCGCGCGTCGCATCGGACGCCAAGTCGCATCTGTCATGGCTAATAGCTCAATTAAGATACGGTTTGTGTCATTCATGGTTGTTGTCCCAAAATGTGTGGGCAAAATTGTTCGACAGCCCCGCTTGCGGTTAAGCGAGGGGGGGCGGGGAAGAACCTATAACCCGAGCGGGTGGCTAGGTTCTTCGCCCGGCGTGGAAGTCGCGGGCAAGTAGTCGGAGCACGTGACCACGCCGTCCGACCCACGCCGCAGATCAGGTTTGACGTGCCTGCTCTCTTCCCAGTGCAGCACCTCGCATGGATTGGCGTGACAAAGGTCAAGCCGATGCACGCAGGTTTGGCACGGCATCATGTGTCCTGGTTGGAGGATCGCGAACGTGGTCATGGTTTATCTCCTGGATTTGTTCAACGTGGACCGCACGGAGGAACGCCCAAAGTCGGCGGACGGCAGCCGCGCCGGACTCGGGGCATTCCAGAGTCACGGTGAAACGGGTTTTGGCGTGATTGTACGTTCCACCCGTTAGGGCGAATTGTGGTATTTGTGGGGGCGCTTTCAGAGAAGTTGAAATATGATAAGTAAGAAAAACTAAGAAGAATAAGAAGACCCATAACCCCCGCACCTATAGTGTTCACCTAATCCCCACAATTCACACTTGCTTGAAAGCGCCCCCACAATCCCCACAATTCCCCCTGCTGGGTTGTGTGATCACTTCCGGGTTAACCTCATAACGTTGACTCGCCGGTCTGCCTGGGCGTCCTTGTTCGCTCGTCTTCGTTGGGCGAATGATGTTTCGCCGCATCAGTTCAGTTAGCGGTGCGTCGAGCATTTCCGCCCGGGCGAACCGACGCTTCATGACCTGCCACGCATCCCGCTTGGTGAATTTTTCTCCACCTCGTCGCAAGATCCACTTGAACACGTGCTCGGCGTCGTTGGCCTCGGCCACGGTTCCCATGAGGGCGTAGGCGGCCATGGCGTGTTCACTGAGGTAGCTACCGATCGTCACGGCGGCCTGCATGCTGTCGCCGCTGATCGGCAAGTTCCAAGGTTCCCAGTGCGTCACGTTCGCCGCCATGTGGACCAAGCCGGCGAGCCGCAACTCAGCCCCAATCAACTTCCCTGCCCAGTCGCGGCAATGCTCGTACTGCCCTCCAGGTCCAAGGTGAGGTTCCACCCTAGCCATAGCTCGGTGGAGAACTTCCCGTGCCTCAGACGTTAGGGTGAGTCGATACGGGGTCTGCTGTCCGTTCTCGTCGACGTTTGGGGGCAGGCAGCATAGACCCTTGATTGTGGCACGGTAATTCTCGGCCACAGACTCCGGCATCGGCGGTGGATCGATCATCCGGGTGCCGAGCGTGCTAATCGGGATGGAATACAAGATCCTGCCCAGTAATCCCCGCCCACGAAACGAATCGACCCCGAACATCCCGCGCACCACGTCCGGCTGGACCGCCATGGCCAAGGTGATTGCCGGTTTTGAAATAAACTCTGCCGGCCTGCTCACCCGGTCGACTCGAATCTCATCGCCGGAATGTCCCTTGAGATACACGTCGAAAATCGGCATCCCGGCTTTCGAGTACGCCCCGCGCATCAAATCGAATACGGTGCCCTCGGGTGCGGCAACCGTGATCCTTCCGCCCTGCTCAACCATAAGCCCCGTCAGGCGTTCTGCTGTGCAGTCATCAGCGATAAGCCTGGGGGTCGCTACGGGTGCCAGACACGCCAACTCCATCGCAACGGCCTTCGCATCGGCAAGATAGCGCTTACGGTCTTCAGCCGATTCGACTTTGGATGCCTTCCGCTCGATTTCCTTGAGCCGCCCTTCCAGCGCCCTAGCCTCGATTGCGTATTCACGAACCTTTGGGGCAACTCGCTCTGCCAATTCACGTTCATACTCCCGCAGCGGTTCTGTCACGTGCGCAAAGACAACGCTCTTGCGCTCAGCCGGCGGAAGTACCACGAGAACATAGATGTTGACCGGTTCGCACCAGCCGGGCCGGACGTCGACTTCGACGCGTTTGGCGCAAGGCGCGGCTACCATCGCTAGGGCCAGCATCGCCGATAGGTCCGTCGGCGTTTGGGTCGTAAT
>CAZFKF010000421.1:0-5244 GCA_964518805.1 uncultured Planctomycetaceae bacterium
GACAACGGAGGACAACATGCCAAGCCTCAGCAGGACTTCTAACGGCCCTGACCCCTTGCCCCTCTCCCGTAAGCGGGAGAGGGGAGTCCCCTTGCCGCTACCGAGGCCGGCGCACGCGATCCCCGTCATTCTGTTGACCGCCGTGTGCCTTCCGTACGCGCAGGTCGATGCGGCAGAGACTGCCATGCCCGCCCAACCGCCCAAGGTTGAACAGGTCGTCGTGGTCTTCAAGACCCATTTCGACATCGGCTACACGCAGCTTGCCCGCGAGGTGGTCGAGCGCTATCGCACGTCGATGATCGACAAGGCCCTGGACGTGTGCGACCACACGGACAAGCTGCCGCCGGCGAACCGCTTCGTGTGGACCTTGTCGGGTTGGCCGATGACGCAGATTCTCTGGCCGGGCCAGACGCCCCAGCGCCGGGCACGGATCGAGAAGGCCATCCGCCAAGGCCGGCTGGTCTGGCACGCCTTGGCCGGCACCACGCATACGGAGTCGATGGGCGTGGAAGACCTGGTCCGCTCGCTGGAGTTCTCCTCGCGCCTGGCCCGGCAGTTCGGCCAGCCGCTGCCGCGCGACGCCAAGATGACCGACGTGCCGTGCCACACGTGGCTTCTGCCCACGCTGCTCCGCCGGGCGGGGGTCGATTTTCTGCACCTGGGCTGCAACTCGGCCAGCGGCTCACCCGACATCCCGGCCCTGTTCTGGTGGGAAGGCCCCGACGGCTCGCGCCTGCTGACCATGTACACGGCCGAGGGCTACGGCACCGAGCTGGTGCCGCCCAAGGACTGGAAGCACAAGACCTGGCTGGCCCTGATCCACACCGGCGACAACCACGGCCCGCCCACCCCGCAGGAGACCGAAGCCCTCTTGCAGCGGGCCAAGAAAGAACTGCCCGGCGTGAAGATCCGCATGGGCCGCCTCTCGGACTTTGGCGACGCGATCCTGGCCGAAGAGAAGCAGAAGCCCACGCTCCCCGTGATCCGCAAAGACATGCCCGATACGTGGATCCACGGCCTCATGTCCATGCCGCAGGAGGCAAGCATCGCCCGGAACGTGCGTCCGCAGATGCAGGCCCTCGAATCGCTCAACACGCTCTTGGGCTGCTGGGGCGTGAAGGTCGCCGCCGCGGCGCCAGCCCTTGCCACGGCCTATGAGGGAAGCTTCCTCTACAGCGAGCACACGTGGGGCGCCAGTTCGAGGTTCTACTCGCCGCGACTCTATGGAGAGAAATGGAAGGAGGCCTACGCGGCGGGCAAGTACAAGTACGCCGACGAATCGTTTCGGGAACACGGCGACTATATCCGCAAAGCCCAAACAGCAACGGCGCCGGCGATTGCGGAGAACATGAAAGCCCTGGCATCGGCGGTGAACGTCGCCGGTCCGCGGCTGGTCGTCTACAACCCGTTGCCGTGGCCTCGCGACGAGTTGGTCCCTTGGGGCGACTGGAAGACGCTCCGCGAGTGGAAAGACGCGTCGACCGGCGAGCCGATCCCCTGGGAACACAGCTTCGGGAAATGGTGCCTCGCCGTGCGAGGCATTCCCGCATCGGGTTTCCGCACGCTCGTACCTGCGGCCGCTCACGAGGCCCCGCGAAGTCCGCGGCCTCGAGGCGATAACTTGATGCAGAACGAGTATTTCCACGTCGGGATCGACGCTTCTCGCGGCGTGCTTCGGTCGCTGGTCGACAAGCGGACCGGACGGGAGCTTATCGACCGCTCGGCTTCCTACGGTTTCGGCCAATACCTCTACGAGCGATTTGACAAGCAGCGGCACCTGAAGTTCCTGGACGATTACTGCAAGAAACCGCTACCGGGCTGGGCCGAAGAATTCGGCCGCGCCGCTCTGCCGCCGGCCTCGGAGGCGCCCTACACCGCTGCGTCCCCCAAGAATTTCATCCCGTTCTTCATCCGCGACTTGGGAACCACGCGTCTTCTGCTGAACAACGTCACGGCGCTGCCCGGGAACGGCGTACCCCATGAAATCGAGCTTCGCGTGATTCTCAACTCCGGTCGGCCCTACGTGGACCTGGAATACACAATCCGAAACAAGCGGCCCGATCCCTGGCCCGAGGCCGGCTGGGTCTGCCTGCCGTTTGCGGTCGATCAACCGCAGTTCCGATTGGGCCGTCCAGGGTCGATCATCGATCCGTCCAAGGATTCTGCTCGAAGCACGAACTACGAGATGTATTGCTTGGACACTGGCCTGACGGCCATCGGCCCAGACGGCAAGGGGGTCGGCGTCTGTCCGCTGGACTCGCCGCTAGTGAGTCTCGGCCAGCCTGGCGGGTTCCGTTTCACCCGCGAGTGGTCGCCGCGCAAGCCCACCGTGTTCGTCAACCTGTTCAACAACATCTGGGGCACGAACTTCCAGCAGTGGATCGGCGGCTCGTGGACTTCCCGCGTGCGGATCTGGTCGGTCGAGGGCAAGGGCGCCGAGGCGGACCTGATCACGCCCGCCTGGGAGGCCCGCACGCCGCTGCAAGCCGCGTACGTCGACGGCCCGGCCGGCAAGCTGCCGCCGACCCAAGCCGGGCTGGAGCTTTCGCGCAAGGGCGTGCTGGTGACCGCCTTCGGGCCGAACCCGGATGGCGATGGAATCCTCCTGCGTCTGTGGGAGCAGGCCGGGCAGGATGGTCCCTGCAAAGTCAAGCTGCCGGAAGCCTTGCGCGGACACAAGGCGCGGCTCTGCGACCTGCGAGGCCGGCCGATCGAGGGCGAGGTCGCCGTGCGTGACGGACTGCTGGAAGTGCCGCTCGTGCATTTCGCCCCGACAAGTGTCCTCCTGGCGAAGGACTCGGCGAAATAAGCCCGACTCGCGGACCGCGTTGTCCCGTTGCCCAATCTTGCCCGCAATAACACGGTTGCCAGTCCCCGAGGCCGCGGCACGCGTCGCGGACATCCGCCACCACGGGCCGAGACGTACAGCCCCTCCGCATGCGCTATTCACGCATGCCTATATAGCATGCTTGACCTATTCGACGATCTTTCCGATAAATGAGTGCAGTCGGGTAGTCTTCCCTCATTTGATCTACCAGGGGAGGTTCGGCATGGCTGCTCGGATAGGGTGCAGGTTCTGGGGCCCGACGATCCTCGTCTTGATCGGGCCAATGTCAGCGGTGTACGCCGGGGAGGGGGGCCGAGATATTGCCGAGCCATCGCCCACGGCCGTTGTCCAATCGCGGGCCGACTCGCAGCGAGTCGTCGCGTCGGACGAACGATCGCCCGAAACGCTCGTACGCGAGGCGCTGAAGGCCGAGGCGGCAGGCAAGTCTTCGGAGCGGGAAACGCTCCTCCGAAGAGCCCTGGAAAAAGACCCGGATTGTGCCCAAGCCCGGTGGCATTTGGGCTACGTGCGCGTGGGCAAGGAGTGGCTCAAGTGGGATGAAGTGCAGCGCCGCTCGGCAAGCGATCCGCGACTGGTTGAGTATCGCCGCTTGTTCGACGAGCAGGCGGGAACCCCGACGGGCGAATTGGCCCTCGCTCGCTGGTGCCGTGAGCAGGGGCTGGACGAACAGGCGCGATTTCATTGGCGGCGCGTGATCGGCTATCAGCCGCAGAACGAGGAAGCGCTCCGTGCGCTGGGCATGCGATGGCATCAAGGGCAGTTGTTGACCCACGAACAAATCGTCGCGCGGCGGCGTGGGGCAGGCGCGCAGGCCGAACAACAGCAAGCTCGCCGCAAGGATTGGGCCCGGCACTGGGCGCCCCGGGTGACCAAGTGGCAGCGGATGGTCCAAGAAAACGATCCCGCCCTGAGCTCTTCGATCCGCGAGGAGTTGCAGGCGCTCGGCAAGCCGTCGGAACCCGATTTCTGGGCGGCGATTCAGGGGCTGGATTCCGTGTTGATCCTCCGCAGCCAGCGGCCGAAGGACGCCGACGCCTGCCGCAGACTGAGCCTGAAGTGGATTGAAGTGGTCGTCGGCATGTCGGATCCACGAACCGCGTTTCCGCTGGCTCAGTTGGCGGTCGATCATCCGTCGCCCGAAGTCCGCGCGGCTGCGGCCGACGCGATGAAGTCTCGCCGCAAGCCGCTCTACGTGCCTCAACTCATCGCCCGGA
The DNA here is from genome assembly GCA_964518805.1 of uncultured Planctomycetaceae bacterium. GTDB lineage: Bacteria > Planctomycetota > Planctomycetia > Pirellulales > Thermoguttaceae > CALFBP01. Next base: position 4,063 of record CAZFKF010000421.1, read on the forward strand.
TGGGAACGCCGATCGAGGCCCGATTCGCCATGACTCGCCTGCCGCTCGGAGGCGGCGTGTACGAGCAGTCGCTGTTCCGCGAAGGAATCGACGCCGACTACGAGGAGGTACACGTGCATTCGGTCTCGGCCCGGGGCGCCGGACCGCGGTTCGATCCGCCCCCGCCGTCAGGCTACCGGCAGACCGACGCCACGCGACAGGCGGACGCGAACAATCTCGCGGCACAGCGGATCGAGAACCGTATCCAGATGGCCCAAGCCACGATGAGGGCCGAGGCGGTAGCCGCGGCCAATTCGGCGGCAACCCAGCGCCGCGTGGAACAGGTGAACGCCGTGGTTCGCGAGACGAACGAGCGAGTTCGGGAGGCGCTGTGTCGGGCCACCGGCATGGACTTCGGCGAGCACCCCAGGCCCTGGTTCGAGTGGTGGACGGCCACGTGCAGCGATTACTTCGATATGGAGAGCGCGTCGGCCGAGCCAGGGGAAAAGCCGATCGTTCAACAGTCCTCCGGTGTCGACGAGTATACATACACCCAGTCGCGGGCGCCGACCAGCTACCAGGCCCCGCCAGCGCCTGCCCCCAAGCCGTCCACCGGGCCCCATCACGCGCTGCATTGGAGCGGGAACCAGCAGCGGTACGTCTGCTGTTTCCCGCGCGGCACAACCGTTTGGACGCTCACCGGATCTTCGCCCATCGAGAACGTCAAACCCGGCGACCGCGTGCTCTCGCAGCATCCAGCTACCGGGGAACTTTCGTACAAGCCGGTGATTGCGACCACCACCCGACGACCGCAGGCACTGACCCGAATCTCCCTGGGCTCCGAGGTCCTCGCGGCCACGCGCGGGCACCCGTTCCTCGTCGCCGGCGAAGGCTGGAAGATGGCCAGACACCTCAAGGCCGGGATGCGTCTGCACGGGTTGGCCGGCTCGGTGCTGGTCGACCACGTCGAGGACGTGGCCGGATTGAAGCCGTTCTTCGAGCGTCTGGCCGAGAAGCCTGACGCCGACGCCAGCGACGACCTGGCCTTCAATCTGGTCGTCGACGAGTCGCACACGTACTTCGTGGGGCAACACCGGGTGCTGGTGTTTGACGACCGGTATGCCGCGCTCGCCGACCCGACCTTGGTCACCCTGTCGCCCGCTAAATAGGGCTTCGGCGGGATGAACCGGGAAGGAGCCAAGA
>CAZFKF010000422.1:0-5241 GCA_964518805.1 uncultured Planctomycetaceae bacterium
AAGGTCCTCTAAGGGTTCGCGAGCCGAGTTCAGCAGATCGTTGGAGAGTCTTAGTCCCTGAAGAGCGACGTGGATCTCGCGCACCTCCGGAGACGCCAGCGACAACCGGTCGTCCGACGTCTCCAGGCGGATCTCGCCAATCAAGGCCAACTTGACCGACGTCTGATACCCCGCCGAAACGGTCGCCAGCCCAGGGATCTTGTAGCCCACTCGGCCCTTTGCGGGAAGCCTTGACTTGACCTCGAACATCAACAGGCTCACGGCTGGATCGCGGTATCCCTTGAGCAGAAACATGCGGACGATGTCGATCGCCGGTTCGCCATTCAACTCGGCTCGGACGTGATACTCTTCGACCATGCTCAGGACGCGATGCGACTTGGTCCGCAACGGGTCGCGAAGCGTTGGAGCGGGCAAGTCCACGGAACGCTCGACCTTATGCGACCGGACCTTGTCGTAAGGCTTGCCCTTGAGTTCCTCGCCGACAATTCCTCGCACCGCGGTCGAAAACAACTGGCAAGTCGAAACGGGAACTTCGACCACGCGAAAGATCTCGACGATCTCTTGAGAGCGCGGTTTGTCGGGCGGAGCCACCGCGGCGGGCGAACGCCCCGCATCGTTAGCCGAAAACACCGCGAAACTGCGAGACCCTTGCGCCTTCAAGGCCACGCGGTTGCCTTCGACGGCGATGACCCGAAATAACTCGCGGCCACCGGGTTCGGACCGCGGGCTGTCGGCTCGCACGCGGCGGGCATCGCGATCCTCCGCCACCACGTAGCCGCCTCGCGCGGCTTTGAGACTGATTGCGCCACCGGCGCGGGTGTCGAGGTCAAATAGACTCTCGCCGGTCGGCAAGATCCCATCGGGCTTCAAGTGGCCGTCCTGCATTGCCCGCAAGAACCTCCCATCCGCATTGCGGACGGCCACCTTGTCGCCGGCCTGAGCGGATGCAACCAGTGCGATCCCCGAGAGGAAAGCAAGCCCAAGACAGACCGAACTCCGGCAACGCCCCTCCGTACCGCGTTCCCGTTCCACGTCGAAGCCCTCTCCGTACAATGTCCCTGCGGAATCTCTTTAAGAGCAGTTCACTATATGGCCCGTGATCACGTCCCGCGAGCCCCCGGAACCGTCACAGACCGCAGAAACGGTCGCGGCAAGGACGCCCCCCCCGAGATTGGCGTGCCGAGGTTTCTATCGCGTCGAGGCGACCCTCGGCGCGACGTATTCTTTTCGGGGGCAGTCCCGGCTCTCCAACGGATAGGTCTGAAGATGCCTGCAGGCCAGCCAGCACAGGTCATCCACGTCGACAAGGGCAAGTGCGTCAACTGCCACGCCTGCATCGCGTCGTGCCCTGTCAAAATGTGCAATGACGGCAGCGGCGACCACGTCAGTGTGGACCCGAACACGTGCATCGGCTGCGGTCTCTGCCTCACCACGTGCACCCACGGCGCCCGCTACTTCACAGATGACATCGGGGCGTTGCTTTCGGGGCTTGCGGAGAGAGCGAGGACGGTCGCCGTGGTGGCCCCCTCGGCGGCCTCGAACTTCAACGACGATTGCCTGCGGCTCAACGGTTGGCTGAAACGCATCGGCGTCGAGGCAGTCTTCGACGTCAGCTTCGGCGCCGATCTCTGCGCGAAGAGTTTGTTCGAGCATCTTTGCCGCCAACGGCCCAAGCTGATCATCAGCCAGCCTTGCCCGGTGGTGGTAAGCTACATCCAGATCCATCAACTGAGTCTGCTGCAATACCTCGCTCCCGTGGACAGCCCTGCCGTTCACGTTATCAAGATGATTCGGCGATACTATCCCGAGTACCGCGGGCATCGGATTGCCTTCATTTCGCCCTGTCCGGCGAAGCGGCGAGAACTCGATCAGGCGGCTCCCGAATGCCTGAACGTGACCTTTGCCTCGGTGCGAGAGCATTTGGAGCGGGCCGGGACGCCGCTGGGGGCCTTTCCCGAAGTGGAATTCACGAGCCCTCTTCCGGTCAAAGGCGTCTTCCTTCCGACGCCGGGAGGACTGATCGAGGCCCTCGATTCGTGGTTTCCCAACGCTCGGCGCGTGTCCAGGGAAGTCCACGGCACGCACGCCGTATGCACGTATCTGCGGGCATTGCCGGAGACGATTCGGAGGTGCCCGGGCAGCCTGCCGCTGCTGGTCGACTGCCTGAGCTGCGAGCACGGCTGCAACGCCGGCCCGGCAAGTGCCACGCAGGATGAAGCCGTCGACGAGTTGGAACTGCGAATCCACGAGCGGTATCGCGACCGCCAGCGGTCGAGCCCATGCGGGAGCCACTCGCGCAACAACGCGGTAGCCGCGTTCTGGGAGGACGGGCTCTACGCGCGCCGCTACGCCGACTACTCGGACAATGTTCGCCTTCAGCTTCCCAACGACGAACAGCGCCTGGCGATCCTTCAGTCGATGCGCAAGTATGGCAAGGAGGACCTCTTCAATTGCTGCTCGTGCGGCTATGGCTCGTGCGACCAGATGGTCGTCGCGATCCACAACGGCCTCAACCGGCCGGAGAACTGCCATCACTACCTGGCCAAGGAAAGGGCCGAGCACCAGGCGCAACTCACCGAGTACCGCGACCATCTGGAAAGCCTCGTCGAAGGCCGCACCGCCGAGCTTCGCCGGCTCAACGAGAGGCTCAGGCAGGAGGTGCAGGACCGAGAGCGGGCCGAGAAGGCATCGAGCGACAGCGAGCGCAAGCTGTGGGGCGTCGTGCACGGCTCGCCCATCCCGCAATTCGTCATCGACCGCAATCACAAGGTGATCTACTGGAACAAGGCCATCGAGCAATACAGCGGCATCCCCAACGCCCAGATGCTCGGCACCAGCGATCATTGGAAGGCTTTCTACCGCAAACCGCGGCCTTGCTTGGCCGACCTGCTGGTAGACGAACAGATCGGCGCCATCGACGCGATGTACCCTGGGAAGTGGCGGCGGGCGGCCTTGCTCGATGAGGCCTACGAAGCCACGGCGTTCTTTCCGAAGCTGGGCAAGGCAGGTCGATGGCTCTTCTTCACCGCGGCCGCGATTCGCGACGCGAGCGGCACGATCGTCGGGGCCCTGGAAACCCTCGAGGACATCACCGCGCGAAAGGAATCCGAGCTGCAACTCGCTACGGTCCACGAGGCGGCTCAGGCTGCCAGCCGCGCCAAGAGCGAGTTCCTGGCCAACATGAGTCACGAGATCCGCACGCCCATGACGGCGATTCTCGGCTACGCCGATCTCGTCCTCGGCAACCTGAAGAATCGCGAGGACGTCGAATCGGTCCAGACCATCAAACGCAACGGAGAGCATCTCCTGAGCGTCATCAACGACATCCTCGATCTCTCCAAGGTCGAAGCCGGGATGATGCGCATGACTCCAAGCCGGTGCTCGCCGAAAGCGATTGTCGAGGAGACCCTCGCCCTGATGCGCGTGCGGTCCGACGCAAAGGGGCTCTCGCTGTCGGCCGAGTTCGCCGTTCCGGTTCCCGAGACGATCTCCTCCGACCCCACCCGCCTGCGACAGATCCTCATCAATCTGATGGGGAATGCCATCAAGTTCACGGAGGTCGGCGGCGTCCGCGTGAGAATGTCGCTCGAAGGCGCGGCAACGGCTCGGCCGCGGCTGCGGATCGATGTTGTCGACACGGGCATTGGGATCACCGACGAGCAGAAGGCGTCCCTCTTCCAACCGTTTTGGCAAGGCGACAGCTCAGTCCACCGAAAGACCGGCGGCACGGGCCTGGGCCTGGCGATCAGCAGGCGACTGGCCCAGATTCTCGGCGGCGACATCCTGGTCGACGGCAGCCCGGGCAAGGGCACGACGTTCAGTCTCCTCATCGATCCGGGGCCTCTGGACGGCGTGCCCATGCTGACCGATCCAGTCGAGACGCCGAAGCCGCCCCCCCGAACCGCGTCGGTCCTGGGAAGCGATCGGCGACTCGATCTGCGCATCCTTCTGGCCGAAGACGGGATCGACAACCAGCGCCTGATCTCGCGCGTGCTGGGCAAAGCTGGAGCCGAAGTGGTCGTCGCCGAGAATGGCGAAGTCGCCCTGACGCACGCCCTGGCAGCGTTCTCGGAAAGCCTGCCAGCACACCATGGCCCGGCTCCCTTCGACGTGATCCTGATGGACATGCAGATGCCGGTTCTCGACGGCTACGAAGCCACGCGTCGCCTTCGCGATCGAGGTTACGACGGTCCGATCATCGCCCTGACGGCCCACGCCATGACCGAGGACCGCCAGAAGTGCCTCGACGCCGGGTGCAGCGACTACCTCACCAAGCCCATCGATTGGCCGAAGCTGTTCGATCTGATTACGCAGTACTGTTCTCGTCCCCGACACGACGACGCACAAGGTCTGCCCACCGATCTCGAAGGGGCCGCCGCCCCCGGCGGCGGGTGAAGTCGGCCCAGCGGCATTCGATCACACGGGAGACTCAGCCCCACCACCGGCTGCGCCAGGCAGAGAGACGTGGCCGTCGGCCGGGGTAGGCCCCCCCGGCGAACCTTGCCCATCCCGGTCCTCTCTGTCAGAATAGGTCTTTTGCACGGTGTTCCTGGAGCCATAGGGGAAGCGAGTCTCATGTCAAGCTGTGTACTGGCCTATTCGGGCGGGTTGGATACGTCGGTCCTTTTGGGTTGGCTGATGGACGAGGGGTATGACGTGCACGCCGTGTACGTCGACCTCGGCCAGCCGTGCGAGGACCGCCAGGCGATCCTCGACAAGGCCAAGCGAATCGGGGCCAAGTCGGCCCAGATCGTCGACGCCAAGGAAGAGCTGTGCCGCGACTTTGCCTTCCCCGTGCTCCAGTGGCAGGCCAAGTACGAGGCCGTGTACCTGCTGGGCACGTCCATCGCCCGGCCGCTGATCGCCAAGAAGTGCCTCCAGGCCGCCCGGCAGGTCGGGGCCGACGTCTTTGCCCACGGGGCCACTGGCAAGGGCAACGACCAGTGCCGTTTCCAGCTTGCCGCCGAGGCCCTCAATCCTGCGGTCGCGGTGGTCGCCCCGTGGCGGATCGAGCGCTTCCGCCAGAAATTCCCGGGGCGCAGCGAGATGATCGCCTATTGCAACCAGAAGCAGATCCCGGTCAAGGCCTCGGTCTCCAAGCCCTACAGTTCCGACGAAAACTGCCTGCACATCAGCTACGAGGCCGGCAAGCTCGAAGACCTGACCATCAACGGCCTCGAACTCGTGGAGTTCGGCATGACCGTCTCGCCGCAGCAGGCGCCCGACCATGTGGAAGCGGTG
>CAZFKF010000423.1:0-5225 GCA_964518805.1 uncultured Planctomycetaceae bacterium
CATCGAGAACCATTTCGACGTCGACGTCGAGTTGACGGCCCACCTGCGCGAGACCGGCAAGGAAGAGCTGCTCGAAGAGTTGGGGTACGAACGCGAGGAGCTGGAGTACTTTTACACGCGACAGCGGCGGCAATTGGGGCTGGGCCACGCCGTACTCTGCGCGCAGCCGGTCGTGGGAACTCAATCGTTCGTGGTGGCCTTGGGCGATTCGATCATCGGATTACACGCGCAGTCGAAAGTGGTTCGCACGATGATCGACCGGTTCGAGGCGCGTCGAGCCGACGCCGTCATCGCTTTCGAGCGCGTCGATCCCGCGGACGTAGTCCACTACGGCATTGCCAAGCCCCGGCAGAACTGCGCGGACGTGTTCGAGTTGGCGGACCTGATCGAAAAGCCGGAGGTCGACGAAGCCCCCAGCAATCTCGCCGTCGCGGCACGCTACGTGTTCAGTCCCGCCATCTTCGATTACCTCAAGCGCACCCCGCCCGGCAAAGGCGACGAGATCCAGTTGACCGACGCCGTCCGGATGTTGATCCGTGAAGGCGGCCGCGTCCTGGGGGTTACTTTGCCCGATGAAGAGCAGCGATTCGACATCGGCAACTTCGAGAGCTATTTCGACGCGTTCCTGGAATTCGCGCTGTCCGACCCCGTGTACGGCGCCGGACTCCACGATCGGCTGAAGCAATTGCTGAACTCTTCGAAAACCTCATGACGTTGGACAAGCGAATCCATTCAGCAACGGTTGCAGCAGGCCCGCTGTGGTGCCAACTGCGGAGACTTTGCGGCGTGGGGGGCGGCGAAGGGTTCCCTGCGTCGCGACCGTTAGCCAAAGGCTGCCCGTATCAACGCGTGTGCCGGCGTCGCGTCGGCCGACGCAGCGGTTTTCTTGAGGTCTTTCGTTGACTTTGCGCGCCGGTCGGGTATATCTCCTTGTAAGACGAAACCACGCCTCGCGGAGAAAGGAGGACCTGATCGTAGAGAACCGGACTTCAATACCCTGGCGCGCTTGTCGCTCAAGGACGCGTCGCACTTACGGAAGGCCGCGTTAGCTCGATGTGCCTCTGCCGAACATCCCAAGGGTAACGACAACGCTTTCGTAACCCGGGAAGATCACCCGATCATCTCACCAAGGCAGGACATCCATCGCCGGCGGCCCAAGAACGTGTCGAACCACGTGGCCCGTCCTGAACCGCAAGCGCGCGTATTTTTTTCTTGGCCGCGGTTCACTGGTCCGCCAGGCGGTAGCCCACGCCCGGCTCGGTCAGGAGAAATCGGGGGCGGGCGGGATCGGCCTCGATCTTGCGCCGCAGTTGGGCCATGTAGACGCGCACGTAGTGGTTCTCGTTCAGGCTCTCCGGCCCCCACACCTCCTTGAGCAATTGGCGGTGCGTGACCACCCTGCCCGCGTAGCGGATCATCGTGCTCAGCAGCCGATACTCGATCGGCGTCAAATGCACCTCGTTCCCGCCGACGACGACCAGCCGCCGGGCGAGATCGACGCAGAGATCGTCCCGCGTGAAGACCGGCTCGCGCGACGTCGCGTCGACCGGCAGCGTGCGGCGCAGGGCCACGCGGATTCGGGCCAGGAGTTCGGCAACGCCGAAAGGCTTGGTCAGATAGTCGTCGGCCCCCGCGTCCAGCGCCGCGACCTTCTCCTCCTCCCGTCCCCGCGCCGAAAGGATGAGGATCGGCATCCGCGACCACTGCCGGACCTGGCGGATGATCTCCATGCCATCGATGTCGGGCAAACCGAGATCCAGGAGCATCAGTTCCGGCTGTTGGCTGGCTGCGTGCAGCAGCCCTTCCTTGCCGGTCTCCGCCTCCACCAGGCGATATCCGTGCGCCTCCAACGACGCGCGGAGAAACCGGCGAATCTCCGGCTCGTCTTCGATCACCAGCAGCTTGGGCCCGTCGTTCATGGTTCGGCGGCCCCTTCGGGAGACTGCGCGCGGGCGACGGGCGCGGGCGGGTTGGCTGGGATGGGGAGGCAGAAACGGAACACGGCGCCGCCGCCGGGCCGGTTGGCCGCCTCGATGCTCCCTCCGTGCAATTTCACGATTCCGCGGCAGATGGCCAGCCCCAGGCCCGTGCCCGGATGCGAGTCGCCGGCCGCCGGCCGGTAGAACATCTCGAAGAGCTTCTCAGGCGGGTCGGGCAGGCCCGGCCCTCGGTCGGACACCTCGATGACGACCGAGCCGGCCTCGGCCCGGGCCGCCACCTCGATCGGCGTGCCCGGCGGCGTGTGCCGCGCGGCGTTTTCCAGGAGATTGACCAAGACCTGCTGAATGAGCAGGTCGTCCAACGGGACGAAGGGCAGGTCCACAGCGACGCGTGTCGTCAGGGGGCGGTCCGTCAACTGCCGCGCCAGTCGATCCAACGACGCGCCGATCACCTCCTCGACCGGCTGCCATTCCTTGTGAACCCGCAGCGCGCCCGCTTGAAGACGCGTCATGGCCAACAGGTTCGCCACGAGGCGGTTGAGCCGCTCCGACTCCTTGAGGATCGAGGCCGCCAGTTCGCGGCGCACGGAAGGGTCGAGCGACGCGTCGCTGTCCAGGAGCGTGCTGCTGGCCCCGGTGATCGCCGACAAGGGGGTGCGCAGATCGTGCGAGACGGCGCTGAGCAGCGAGCTTCGCAGGCGCTCGGTCTCCACCTCCAGGCGAATCCGTTCGGCCTCGGCGGCCAGGTCCGCCCGCTCGACGGCCAGCGCCGCCAGGTCGGCAAAGGTCTGCATGAGGTGCAGTTGCTCCAACTCGATCGACGCGCGACCTTGCGGGGGTAACACGCCCAACACGCCCGCCGCTTGCCGCGAGCCGGGCAGGGGCAGATAGAGGGCCTGGGCCCCGGGAAGCGTGGCCGTGCCGCGGCCCGCCATCTGGCCGTGCTCCAGGACCCATTTCGCCACGGCCTCATCATGGCTGCTCGGCTCGTACCCGTCCCCCTCGACGCCGAATCGCACCAGGCGACGGTCGTCCCCCGCAAACAGCACCGCGGCCCGCGAGTCCGTCGCCTCGCGCACGTGGCGGACCGCGATCCGGGCGATCTGTTCGCGGCTCGGCGAGGCGGCCAGTTCCCGGCTCAAGGCGTAGAGCGCCGCCGTGCTCCGTTCCCGGTCCCGCGCCGAATCGGCCTGGAAGCGGACGCGGGCCACCAGGGTGCTGATGACCAGGCCGGTCGCCAGCATCACGACGAACGTCAGCAGGTACTGCGTATCGGCGACCGCGAACGTCCCTTGCGGCGGCACGAAGAGGAAATCAAAGGCGGCCACGCCCAGGATCGAGGCGAAGATCGAAGGCCCCCTGCCGAAGCGGAGCGAAACCGCCACCACGCCCAGCAGATAGATCATGACCAGGTTCACCGGCTGCAGCAGGGGCGCGAGAAGGGCGCTCAGGCCAGTGCAAAACGCGACGACGAGAGCCGCCCACAGGTAATCGAGGCGCGGCCGGACGCGGGGAGCGGTCCGAGGCGACGACGGCTGGCCCGGCTGCGGATCGCCGCTGATTACGTACACGTCGATGTCGCCGCAAAGCCGCGTGAGCTCGTAGACCAGCGGCCGTCGGAGCCACTCGCTCCAGCGCGACTGCATGGGCTTGCCGACCACGATCTTGGTGACATTCCGGCCGCGCGCAAAATGAATCAACTCGTCGGCCATTTCGTGCCCGCTGATCGTGGCGGTTTGGCCGCCGAGTTGCTCGGCCAACTGCATGACCTGGGCCAGCCGGCTGCGATCGGCATCGGACATCGCGGCGGCGTCGGGCGTTTCCACGTGGACCGCGATCCAAGGGGCCTTGAGGCCCGCCGCCATGCGCCGCGTGGCGCGGACCAGTCGCCCGGCGTAAGGGCTGGGACCGACGCACACCATGAGCCGTTCGCGGGCGGGCCACGTCGGCGAAACGGCATGCGCTTGGCGGTAGAGATCCATCTGCGTGCCCACCCGCTCGGCCGTCCGGCGCAAGGCCATCTCGCGCAGGGCGATCAGGTTGCCCTTAGCGAAGAAGTGGGCCATCGCCCGCTCGGCCTCGCGCGGGATGTAGATCTTCCCTTCGCGGAGCCGTTCGAGCAGGTCGTCGGGCGCGAGATCCACCAGTTCCACCTCGTCCGCCTTCTCGAACACGGCGTCGGGCACGGTCTCGCGCACGACCACCCCGGTGATCTGAGCCACTACGTCGTTGAGGCTTTCCAGGTGCTGTACGTTGAGGGTCGTGTAGACGTCGATCCCGGCCTCCAGGAGCTGCCGAACGTCCTGCCAGCGTTTGGTGTGCGTCAGCCCGGGAGCGTTCGTGTGGGCCAGTTCATCCACGAGGATGAGTTGCGGTCGGTGGGCCAGGGCGGCGTTCAGATCGAACTCCAGCAGCTTGGCCCCACGGTGGTTCACTTCCTGCCTCGCCAGGACATCCAGGCCAAGCACCAGGGCCTGGGTTTCGGGCCGGGCATGCGGCTCGACGTAGCCGACCAGGACATCCATCCCCTCCTTGGCCACTTTGCGCCCGGCTTCCAGCATGCTATAGGTCTTGCCGACCCCGGGGGCAGCGCCGAAAAAGATCTTGAGCTTGCCTCGCTGCCGCGGTGCGGTCTGAACGCGGGCCAGGAGCGCGTCGGGATCGGGTCGATGCTCGTCCATGTCTGCAGGATTCTCCGGGAGACGAGGCAACCAAGAGCCGCGATCAACGCGTCAGGCGGTCCAGGTCCCTATTCAGTTGTACCACGTTGACCCGTCGTTCGCCCAGCAGGCCCAGGATGCGATTCCCGGTATGCTGTGCGACCAGGTGCTGCACGCTGCGCTCGGTCAGGCCGCGGGCCTTGGCCACCCGGTGGACCTGGTACTGGGCCGCTGCTGGGCTGATGTGCGGATCGAGGCCGCTTCCCGAGGCGGTGACCAGATCGACGGGGACGGACTCCCGATGGTCCGGGTCTGCCGCGCGTAGGGCCTCGATGCGTTTGCCGATTGCTTCCCGTAGCGCGGGGTTGGAGGGGCCCAGGTTTGAGCCGCTGGACGCCGCGGCGTTGTAGGCGACGGGAGCGGTTGTGGAGGGGCGACCCCAGAAATACCTCGGATCGTCGAACGGCTGTCCCACCAGGGCCGATGCCACCGGTCGGCCGTCTTGGTAGATCAAGCTTCCGTTGGCCTGCTGCGGCAATGCCACCTGGGCAATCCCGGTCACCAGCAGCGGATAGGCCACGCCGGTCAACAGGCTCAACACGACGAAAAGCAGCAGCGCCGGTCG
>CAZFKF010000424.1:0-5218 GCA_964518805.1 uncultured Planctomycetaceae bacterium
TCTTCCAACTCGTGTTCTGCGGAACGGCGGCCACGATCGTCTCCGGGGCGGTCGCCGAGCGGATCAAGTACCACTCGTTCATCCTCTTCAGTTTCATCATGGCTATCTGCATCTATCCGGTCGTTGGCCACTGGGTCTGGGGCGGCGGCTGGTTGCAGACCAAGGGGTTCCTCGATTTCGCCGGTTCGACGCAGGTCCACTCGATCGGCGGCTGGGCGGCCCTGGCCGGCGTGCTGATCCTCGGCCCGCGTCTCGGCAAGTACGGGCGCGACGGGAAGATTTTTGCCATTCCCGGCCACAACCTCAGTCTGGCCACGGTCGGCTGCTTCGTGCTGTGGTTCGGTTGGTTCGGCTTCAATCCCGGCAGCACGATGGCTGCGGATCCTGCCGCCATTTCCGAGATCGTGGTCACCACCAATGCGGCCGCGGCTGCCGCCACGCTCAGCGCGACGGTCGTGGCATGGTTGATGCTCGGCAAGCCGGACCTGGGTATGACGCTCAACGGCTGCTTGGCCGGCCTGGTGGCGATCACGGCCCCCTGTGCGTTCGTGTCCGTACCGGTCTCCGTCGTCATTGGCCTGATTGCCGGCGTCGTGGTCGTGCTCGGCGTGATCTTCTTCGATCGGATCAAGGTTGACGACCCCGTGGGAGCGACGTCCGTACACTTGCTCAACGGCGTGCTCGGGACGATCTTCGTCGGGCTGTTCGCCACGCCCGACCGCATCGGCCGGGCGGGGAATCCCGCGGCCAAGGCGGGTCTGTTCTACGGCGGCGGCATGGACCAGTTGACGGTCCAGTTGACCGGCGTCGTGGCCTGCGCCGTGTACGTGCTGGTGGCTGCGACGATTGCCTGGCTCGTTCTCAAGTACACCGTGGGAATTCGCGTGTCTGCCGACGAAGAGCGCGAAGGCCTCGACGTGGGCGAGCACGGCAACGATGCCTATCCCGCGTTCGTCAAGACCTCGGGAGCGACCTTCTGACCTCGCGTCCGCGAGGATCCTCCCCGCCCCATCGCCCGAATGGGGCGGGGCTTTGCATCCAACGCATGAAGCAGACGAAGCCGGCCGCGGTTACAACTCGCCGCGCCGGCTTCTGTCATTTCAAATGGGCCTGCCGAAGCGAGGCCAACTGGCGCAGAGCGGGCTTGGGGTGGCGTCGGAGGTCGAAGAGTCCGCCGTGCGGAAAGCCGTGCGGCTCCGCGTCGCGGAGCCGGCTCCAAAACACGCCGCGGACGTTCGGCTTGGCCAGGAACAACGGAAGAAACCGGTTCACCCAAGCCTGTTGACTGGCCGGAGTCCACGTTTCGCCCAAGGTGCCGGCGCGTCGCTGGGCCAAGGGATCGGGAAGCGAACTGCTGGGTACGCTTACGGTGAGGTGCAACGGCGCGCCCAACAGGCTCCAGAAGTCGAGGTTCCGGCTGAACTCCAGCGGGTCGCGGGGCAGCGTGCCGCCAGGGCAATAACCGAGGTTGACTTCCAGGCCCAACCCCGTGAGCCCCAATTCGGCGCGCAACAGCGCGTCGGCAAAATGCAGCGGCGGGAAGTCGTTCCCTTGCCGGCTGAGATACTCGCCCCACGGCTGATCGAACGAGACAATCACCTCGGCCTCGGAATCCAAGGCGCGGGTCAGTTCGACGGCACGAGCCGTCAGCTTGACCCGCTCTTCCTCGGTGAGCGAGAACGTCTCTGCCGTATTCACGCGGCCTGCCGATACCCACGCATCGACCTTGCCGCGATACCGGCTCACCGCAGCGACGACGAACTCGGAAGCGAAGGAGAACAGGCTGTCGAAGTCTCCTTCGGAGAGGTTGACCCAATCGGGTACGCATCGCGGATCGAATTGCAGGAGCGGGCCGGCATAGACGGTCATGCCGTTGGCCCGGCACCAGGCGATTTGCTCGTCGCAGACCTCCCACGAAAACGTCCCTTCGCGCGCTTCGATCTCCCGCCAAACCATGGGGACCACAGCGGCGTTGAACGTCTGAAGGTACTGGCTTGCGGCGTATTCATCGAGCGGCGTGGCGCCGAGGTCGGCCCCCAGTTGCACGGCCAATCGGCCGCAGGTACGGCGCCGGATCGACACGGCCTGCTCGCAGAACGCCGCGGCCAGCAAGACCGCGGCGTCGAGCGCAAGTCGCAACGATTCCTCGGCTAAAGCCGCCGAGGCGGCCGACCCCTGGCAGGCGACGGCAGCGTCGCCAAAGGTCTGAATCGCCGAGCGAAGCGTCTGCTCCACCGACTCCGGCACCGACAGCCCCAGCATCCGCCACTCAGCAAGCTGGTTGCGGACCTGGCCGATCTTGCCGCGGGCCAGTTCCAGAGGAAGCATGTAGGGTTCGGGACGTTCGCGAAGGGTGGCGGTCGAGATCGCTGTCAGGCCGTGCCCATCGACGACCCACGGGATACACAGACTCCCCGACTCTGCGACCAAACGCTCGATGGTCAGCCCCCCAGGTTCCCATCGAACCCATCCCCTCCACGGAATTCGGTCGAGACCGCAGAGGTAAGCCTGTTGGCCCATTTCTTCGGTGATGCGATGGGCAGGGCAGAAGTTGAATCGCATCAAGCCCATCAGGAAAGCCCTTTGGCGCGGGACAGGCCTCAGATCCGACGACCGATCGTCGATGCTCAGAACCGTGATCCAGCCTGGGCCCCAGGGTGTGCGGTGCCTGGGGCACGCCAGTGAGTCTACCTCATTAGGGCGGTTGCGACAAGCGAAGGTGGCTCCTGGTCGCCTCGGGCCGACACTGGTATACTGCCATGCTTAGGTCTCCATTTCACGGTCAAGACGGGCTCCATTGTCGGACGGCTTTCCGGTCCTGCATGCGGAGGTACTTGGCAGCGTCCCAGACAACGCGCGTTTGGGGTCAGACACCCGCACAAGGGTTTCCAAAGCAATCGAGGTTCGGACATGAGTCAAGGAATCGTTTTGCAGACCGCGATCCCCGGCCTGCCGGTGCGGCGGGGCAAAGTTCGCGACGTCTACGATCTGGGCGATCGGTTGCTGCTGGTTAGCACCGACCGGATCAGCGCGTTCGATTGGGTCTTGCCGTCGGGGATTCCGGATAAGGGCCGGGTGCTGACCCAGTTGTCAGCCTTCTGGTTCGAGTTGCTCAAGGAGCCGAATCACCTGATTACGACCGATGTCGACGCCATGGGACTGCCTCCGGGAACGAACACGGCCGAACTGGCAGGCCGGACGTGCCTGGTGCGCAAGACCGAAGTGGTGCCGATCGAGTGCGTGGTGCGCGGCTACTTGGTAGGCTCGGGCTGGAACGAATACCGGAAGAGCGGGACGGTGTGCGGCCTCAAACTGCCGGAGGGGCTGATGGAAAGCAGCCGTTTGCAGCAGCCGATCTTCACCCCCTCAACCAAGGCCCAAAGCGGTCACGACGAGAACATCTCGTTCGAGCGGACCGCCGAGACTGTTGGCCGCGAGATGGCGGAGCAATTGCAGCGCCGCAGCATCGACCTGTTCGTGCGCGGCGCGAAGTATGCCCAGGAGCGCGGAATCATCATCGCCGATACGAAATTCGAATGGGGCGCGGTCAATGGCGAATTGATCCTCATCGATGAGGTGCTTACTCCGGACAGCTCCCGATTCTGGCCTGCCGACCAATACGAGCCGGGCCGAAGCCAACCGTCGTTCGATAAGCAGTTCGTGCGCGACTGGCTGGAGACGACGACTTGGGACAAGAACAGCCCCCCACCCTCGTTGCCCGAGGACGTCGTCCGCCACACCCGGCAGAAGTATGTCGAGGCCTATGAACGCCTTACGGGCCGGCCGTTCGCGGGGTGAGCAACTCAAGAGGGTCCCAAACCTCGGGTGCGCGGCTTGTTTTGCCGCGGGCCTCGAAGATGACTCTGGGAGCGTCGCTTCGGGCTGCGGTCGCGCGCAAGCCAACGGACACCTCCGCGGCACGGAATGGCCGATTCTAAGTCGCGTTGTAGCGAAGATTTGTGTCGCCGGGAGATGGGGCTGGGAATCGAGAATCCCGGTTGACTCCAGGGCCCGTCTCGGAGATACTTCCGCAGCCCACCGCGCGCGAACGTCCGGAGTGCGCAGGTGCTACTTAAGTGATGATTCAGAAAAGAGTTAGGTAATGGCCGAGAACCACATCGAGAACCTCCAGCAATACTGTGTTGAGGTCGCCCAGCGGGCCAAGCAGGCCGCCGGGGAGCTGGGTCGGGTCGCGGGAGCGGTCAAGAACGCCTGGCTGCGGCGCAGCATCCGCTTGCTCTCGGAACGTTCTCTGGCCCTGGCCGAAGCCAACCGCCTCGATCTGGCGGCGGCCCCCGGATACGGATTGACCGATGCCCAGGTCGATCGGCTGAAGCTCACGCCGGGCCGCATCGACGCGATCGCCAAGGGACTGGAAGAGGTGGCCATGCTGCCCGATCCAATCGGCGAGGTGATCTGGTCGTCGATGCGTCCCAATGGACTCCAAGTGCAGAAGGTGCGGGTGCCGCTGGGGGTCATCTTCTTCATCTATGAGTCGCGTCCCAATGTAACCGCCGACGCCGCAGCGCTGTGCGTGAAGAGCGGCAACGCGGTGATCCTCCGTGGGGGCAAGGAAGCGGCCCATTCCAGCCGGGCCATTGTCGAGATCCTCAACGAGGCCGCGGCCGACGTGGGACTTCCGGCGGACGCTGTGCAGCTTGTGGCCACCGCGAACCGCGAAGCGGTGGGGCATTTCCTCCGCATGCCCGAACACATCAACCTCGCCATTCCCCGCGGGGGCGAGAGCCTGATTCGCCGCGTGAGCGAGGAGGCCAAGATGCCGGTCATCAAGCACTACGCCGGCAACTGCCACGTCTACCTCGACCGCACGGCCGACCCCGACATGGCCGAGAAGATCACGGTCAACGCCAAGTGCCAGCGCATGGGCGTATGCAACGCCGCCGAATCGCTGGTGGTGCACAGCGATGCCGCCCCAACCCTGCTGCCGAGGATTTGCCAGGCGCTCGCACAACGCGGCGTCGAGGTGCGCGGCGACGAGCGGACGCGGCGACTCGTTCCTGCGGCCAAGCCGGCGACCAAAGAGGACTACGCCGCCGAATACCTGGGGCCGATCATCTCGGTTAAGGTCGTAGACAGCCTCGATGAGGCCATCGAACACATCAATCGCTTTGGGTCGCAGCACACGGAGGCAATCGTGACCCGGGACTTCGACGCGGCGCGCCAGTTCACGGCCCGGGTCGACAGTTCGGCGGTCATG
>CAZFKF010000425.1:0-5215 GCA_964518805.1 uncultured Planctomycetaceae bacterium
GTTGATGGCCAGGACGGCGATCTCGCAGCCGCCGCAGGAGGCCGCCCAGTACAGGGCGAGTTTTGCCTTGGGACTCTGGGTCATGACTGCACCTCCATCGCCGCTTCGTGTTCCTTGAGAATGCCTTCCAGGGCCTCCTGGCGGTCGCCGTTTTCGTTCCAGTTGGCGGGCCAATTGAGCGGCCCTAAGGGGCGGACCGTCTCGACCAGCTTGGTGATCGCCTCGGCCAATTGCTGTCCTTCGGCGGCCGAGGCCCAGACCAGTTGCAGCCGCTCGGGCTCGATGCCCATGGCGGCCAGCGTGTGCTTGAGCATCCCGTAGCGCCGCATGGCCTTGTAGTTCTGGTCCACGTAGTGGCATTCGCCGGGATGGCAGCCGGCGACCATCACCGCGTCGGCGCCCCGCGCGAAGGCGTTGAGCACGAAGGTCGGATCGATGCGCCCGCTGCACATGAGGCGGAGGATGCGGATGTTGGCCGGATACTTGATCCGCGCCGTGCCTGCCAGGTCGGCGGCGCGGTACGAACACCAGTTGCACATGAACCCGATGATTTTGGGCTCGAAGGTGTGATTTTCGCTCATGGCATGTTCGTCCCTACAGGATTACCGAATTCGTCGTTCGTCGGATGGGACCAGCGAAGCGCGGTCCCACCAGGATTCGCGTATCTCGGTAGGACTGCGCTGGGCTTGTCCCACCCTACCTCTTGTCCGGTGACACTCACGTCGCCGGGGCCGCCTCGGGGGAGCCGGCTTTGGAGCCGGATTCGGGCAGCGTGGCGTCCCAGAGGGCCCCCTCGATCTCGGCGAAGATCTGTTTGTTGTTGAAATGGGCCCCGGTGATCACGCCGGCCGGGCAGGCGGCCACGCACGTGCCGCAGCCCTTGCACATGGCGGTTACCACGCGGCTGACCTCCTTCTTCTCGTCGTACTCGATGGCGTTGAACGGACAGAGGTTGTTGCAGATGCGGCAACCCGAGCACCCGTCCTCGTTGATCGAGGCCACGATCGGCTCGATCATCACCGTGCCCTTGGTGATCATGCCCTGGATGCGGGCCGCGGCGGCCGCGCCTTGGGCCACGGAGGCGGGGATGTCCTTCGGGCCCTGACACACGCCGGCCACGAACACCCCGTCGGTCATGGTGGCCACGGGGTCGAGCTTCGGGTGCCGCTCCGTGTACCAGCCGGCCATGCTGCACGAGATGCCGCACTTCAGTCCCACGTCCTTGGCGTCGGCCTGCGGCTCCATGGCGCCCATCAGGATTACCATGTCGACGGGAATCCGCCGCTGCCGGCCCATCAGGGTGTCTTCGGCCTGGATGATGAGCTTGCCTTCCTCCGAGGGCAAGCGGGCGGCGTCGGTCACCTCGGCCACCTTGCCGCGAACGAAGTGCATGCCTTCTTCCAGCAGACGCTGGTAGAACTCTTCGTAGCCCTTCTGGTTCGGCCGCATGTCGATGTAGAACGAGTAGACCTCGGCCTGGGTCTTTTCGAGCACGAGGTGCCCGAACTTCAAGGCCGCCATGCAGCACACCGCCGAGCAGTATTCGTTGCTGTTCACGTCGCGGCTGCCAACGCAGTGGATGATGGCGACCGACTTGGGCTCGGTCTTGCCGTCGCGGAGCACGATCTTGCCGCCGGTCGGCCCGGCCGCGTTGCACAGCCGCTCGAACTCCATGTTGGTGAAGACGTTGGCCAGGCGGCCGTAGCCGTATTGCGGGAGCCGCTTGACGTCGAACAGCTTCCAGCCGGTGGCGAGGACGATGTTGCCCACCTCGATGTCGACGATCGTGTCCTTCTGCTCGAAGTCGATGGCCTTGGTGGGGCAGACCTTTTCGCAGACCTTGCACTTGCCGCGCTCGAAGAACGTGCAGTTGGCGGTGTCGATGACCGGGATCCGCGGCACGGCTTGCGGGAAGGGGGTATAGATCGCCTTGCGGTAGCCGAGGCCGGCCTCGAATTCGGTGTCGGGCACCTTGCGCGGGCACTTCTCGACGCAGATGCCGCAGCCGGTGCAGTCTTCGTCCTTGACGTAGCGGGCCTTCTTGCGGATCTTGACTTTGAAGCTGCCCACCGAGCCGCTCACTTCTTCCAACTCGGAGTAGGTCAGCATGGTGACGTGCTCGTGCTGGCCGGCTTCCGACATCTTGGGCGTGAGGATGCAGGCCGAGCAGTCCAGGGTGGGGAAGGTCTTGTCGAACTGGGCCATGTGGCCGCCGATGCTCGGGCTGCGCTCGACCAGATAGACGTGGTAGCCCGCGTCGGCCAGCTCCAGCGTGGCCTGGAGCCCGGCAATGCCGCCGCCGATCACCAGGGTGTTGGGGTTGACCTTGACCGGCATCGGTTCGAGCGGTTCCTGCCACTTGACGCGCTCGGCCGCGGCGTAGACCAGGGCCTTGGCCTTGGCCGTGGACGCCGCCTTGTCGGTGCCGACCCACGAGCAGTGCTCGCGAAGGTTGACCATCTGGCAGAGGTACGGATTCATCTGCGCGTTGGCGCAGGCCCGCCGGAAGGTCTTCTCGTGCAGGTGGGGGGAACAGGCGGCGACGACCACGCGGGTCAGGCCCTGCTTCTTGATGTCCTCCTCGATCATCTGTTGGCCGAGCGACGAGCACATGAATTTGTAGTCGCGGGAGATGGTTACATCACGGATGGTTTCGCCGGCCCAGCGGGCCACGTCCTCGACGTCGACCATCCCCGCGATGTTGCTGCCACAGTGACAAACATAGATGCCGACCTTTTCGGCCATGGAGAATCTCCCTTGAAGAGCTTTCAGCTTATAGCGATCAGCCGTCAGCGATCAGCTTTCAGCCTATACTGCAACTTGTTTCCCTTCACACTTCGCAAGCTGTAGGGTGGGACAAGCGAAGCGCCGGCCCACCGGCATCTCTGCGGATTCGTGGTGGGCCTTCGCTCCGCTTGTCCCACCCTACGCCTCCTACTTGACGCGGAACCAGGACAACCTTCTCACACCGCCGCGGCTTTTGCGCCCAGCTTGGCTTCCAGCACGGGGCGGGCGGCCACGAGCTCCTTGCCGAAACCGAGCTTCGACGGATCGATGCCGAAGGCCACGCCGACCATCTGCGTGAAGAAAATGATCGGCATGTTGAAGTCCGTCTTGAAGAAGCCGTTGACGCGGCTCTGGTAGGCGTCCAGGTTCAACTGGCACATGGGACACATGCAGAGGATCATGTCCGCCTCGTATTCCACGGCGCTGGCCAGCAGACGCCGGATGAGCTCGAAGGCCTGCGGTTCGCTGATCTGCGTCATGTGGCCGCCGCAGCAATGGGCCTTGACCGGGTAATCGACCACCTCGGCGCCCAGCCAGGCGAACAGGCGGTCCATCTTCATCGGGTATTCGGTGCAGTCGCCCTCGGCGATCGGCCGGACCACCTGGCAGCCATAGTACGGCGCGACGCGCAGCCCGCTCAGCGGCCGGACCACCTTGGCCCGAATCGCCTGCTCGCCGATGTCGTCGTGGATCACGTCCAGGAGGTGGCGGACCCAGACGCGCCCCGGGTCGTACTTCAGGCCGCCGGCCGCCAAACACTCGTTGACCTGGGCCCCCATCTCGACGTTGTCGGTCATTAGGCGGTCGGTCTTCTTGAGGTTCAAATAGCAGGCGGCGCAGGGCGCAACCAACTGGTTGATCTTGGGATCGACCAGGGCCAGGTTCCGCGCGATGACCGCGCAGGCGGTCAACTCGTCTTGCGAGAAATACTCCGTGGCCCCGCAGCAATTCCAGTCGTCCAGCTCTTCGAGCTCGATCGAAAGCGCCTTGGACACCGCGCGGACCGAGACGTCGTAGGCGGCGCTGTTGACTTCCAACGAACACCCAGGATAGTACGCGTATTTCACGAGCGACCTCCCAACTGGCGGGCTTTTTGGATGATGGCTTGGAGTTGATCGATCTTCTTGATCTTCTTCGGGATCAGCGACATCCGGCCGCGGGTGAACATCGAGAGGCCCATCGGGCCCATCTTGAGCATCGACAGCGGCTTGTTGAACAGGTAGTAGCGGCTCGCCAGGCCGAGCTCGAAGCTGCGGCCATAGCGGTCCAAGAGATCGGTGAACGTCTTGGCCAGGGCCGGAGCGTCGGTGTCCTTGGCCAGGCCATCGCGGATCGCCAGCCGCTTCAGGCAGTACATGATGTCGGTGATCGGAATCTTCTGCGGGCACCGCGAGGTGCAGAAATAGCACGAGACGCAGCACCACATCGTGTTCGAGGTGAGCACCTTCTCGCGCTCGTTGGCGTTGATCAAAGCGAAGATCGCCCGCGGCGTGTATTGCATGTCGGCCCCGTTGGGACACGAGCCGCCGCAACTGCCGCATTGCAGGCAGTGGACGATCCGCTCGCCGCCGGGCGTATGCTCGATCACTTCATGAAGGAACGACGAGCCCCGCGTGCTATGCGCTTGGTGAATCATGGGTCCCTTTTCCCTCTTAGCCTATTGCTTCGTGAGATCAACTCGATCGGGCCGACGAGATTCCTTTCCCGCTCGACGTCATCGTCAAGGCGCTCGGCCAATGAACGGAAGGTAGCAGCCAACCGCAGCGATTTCGTGCCCGGAAGCGTCCCTGGTGGGGAATTCGGGCACAAGGCAGGCACCCGCCATCGCGAGCAGCTTCTTCCCCGATGGTGCAACATAGTTGAACATAGAAAAGTCAACGATTCAAGGGGGCAGCGAGACTACACAATTTGAGTCAACTCTTATTGAAATAAACCCTGCCGGCAGTACCATCGAAAACGGGGGCATTGATAGAGCCCATGGACTATACACCCATCGGGTGGCACGGCGAATCCGAGAGCTGTCTACCCAGGTCTGCCTCAAGTGTTGTTCGTCGGCTGGCGTTGGGCCCAAATTGAGCCGGACGTTTCATCCGGACGGCGGCAACGGTTATGTTGCATTCATCGCTGCGTTTCGCCTGATCCTTGGGGGCGAACGGCCGCGGAAACCCGAATACGTTGACCATGGCCGCAGGATATGCCTCTGGATGTGACGCGCACGATGAGCTTTCCGTTGGACGATCTGCTGTTCGGCCTCCGGCCCGCCCGTTGGGTGTGGAAACCCCTGTTGAAACGCCTGGTAACCGGGAGTTTTGGCCCCCTGGTAATGCGGCCGTGCGAAATCAAAGGCCTGGCAGGGTTGGAGCGGCTGGGGCTGTATCTGCATGTGCCTTTCTGCCGCAATCTGTGCCCTTATTGTCCCTATCACAAG
>CAZFKF010000426.1:0-5214 GCA_964518805.1 uncultured Planctomycetaceae bacterium
GGCCGGCGAGAATCTGAAACCACGCCGCCCCCACGCGATTCGCTCCCCGCCAAGCCTGAAGCAGCCCTTCGGCGGAAATCGCCCCGGAGACAATCTCCGTGGTGAGTGTCCTCACGTACTCCTCCGTCTGCTCCGCCGGCAAGTCCCTCAGCACCAAACGCAGCGCGTTCACCGCTTCCTCGGAATCCTTCACGGAATCGATCAGCGGCAATTCGGAAGATGTGGGTTTCATAGGTCGTTAGTGTACAGGAACTGCGCGGGGGAAGAAGACGAGAAGGCGAACGAAGAAGACGGGACCGGTCCGACATTAACAAAATGGGCAGGTTGCGCGGGCTGCCGGTTCAGGGAGAACCATCGCAGGGCAAAGGCCACACGGAGCGACTGAAAGGCCATGGCCGCCGCCTAACGCCGCCAAGGACTCCGGGCACGGCCCAGTAGCACGACGCGAGGAAATCCGCTAGCTTATGCGTCCACATGGCCTGCGGCGGGGAAGGCCCTGCCGTGCATAACCTGCGCCCGTACGCTCGCGTATATCTTCGGAGGCCCGATAATGGCGATGGAGCCGATCCTGGACGAAGTCTGTCGATGTGCGCGTTCGATCTCGCTTCTCGGGTCCATTGAGGGACTTCTGGGCTGGGACGAACGGACCAAGCTGCCGCCGGCCGGGGGTGAATATCGCGCCGAACAGATGACTTTGCTGTCGGGAATGATCCACGAGCGCTGGCTGGACCCACGATTCGGCGAGCTACTCGATCAGATCGCAGAAAGCTCGTTGGCCGCCGATCCCCACAGCGACGCCGGCTGCACGATCCGGCAGTTGCGCCGCCAGCGGCAGAGGAAGGTCAAGCTGCCCAAGACACTGGTCGAGGAACAGACACGGGTGGCTGTACTCGGGCAGCAGGCTTGGGTCGAGGCGCGGCGGAACAACGATTTCGCCGCCTTTCAGCCCTGGCTGACGCAGAGCTTCGCGCTGAAACGCCAGG
This sequence comes from uncultured Planctomycetaceae bacterium, assembly GCA_964518805.1. Taxonomy (GTDB): domain Bacteria; phylum Planctomycetota; class Planctomycetia; order Pirellulales; family Thermoguttaceae; genus CALFBP01. The sequence continues at coordinate 984 of CAZFKF010000426.1, forward strand.
AGGCCGACGCCCTGGGTTATCCCGAGTGCCGCTACGACGCCCTCCTGGACGACTACGAGCCGGAGATGCGGACCGACGCCGTGGCCGAGGTCCTCGGCGCCCTGCGCAAGGAATTGGTGCCCCTCATCGGCAAGGTGCGCGAAAGCCGACGGCGGCCGGACGTTTCGATCCTCCGCCGGCAGTATCCGGTCGAGCAGCAGAAGTCGTTCGGGCGCGAGGCGGCGCGGCGGATCGGGTTCGATTTCGATCGCGGCCGGCTCGACGTGACAACGCACCCGTTCTGTTCTGGCCTGGGTCCGAACGACTGCCGCATCACCACCCGCTACAACGAGAAGTTCTTCAACGAAGCGTTCTTCGGCATCCTCCACGAGGCCGGCCACGGGCTGTACGACCAGGGGTTGCCCGGAGCGCACTACGGACTCCCGCCGGGCGAGGCGGTGTCGCTGGGAATCCACGAGTCGCAGTCGCGTCTGTGGGAGAATTTTGTGGGGCGCAGCCACGCCTTCTGGACGTGTTTCTTCCCGGAAACGCAGCGCCGGTTCCCGGCCGCCTTGGGAGACGTGAGCCTCGACGACTTCTACTTCGCCGTCAACGACGTTCGCCCCTCGCTGATTCGCGTGGAGGCCGACGAGGCCACCTACAACCTGCACATCCTCGTGCGGTTCGAACTGGAGCGGGCGCTGCTGGACGAGCGATTGGACGCCAAAGACCTGCCCGAGGCTTGGAACGCCAAGTACCAGGAGTATTTGGGCATCCGGCCGCCGGACAATGCCCAGGGGGTGCTCCAGGACATCCACTGGAGCGCCGGCCTGGTCGGCTATTTTCCCACCTACGCGTTGGGCAATCTCTACGCTGCCCAGTGGTTTGCCCAGGCGGAGACCGACATGGGCGATCTCGCCGGCCTGATCAGCCGGGGCGAATTCCGGCCGCTGCTGACGTGGCTCCGAGAGAAGATCCACCGCCAAGGCCAACGCTACACGGCCGCCCAGTTGGTCGAACGCGTCACGGGCAAGCCGCTGTCGCACGGACCGCTGATCGCACACTTGCGGCGGAAGCTGCAACCGCTCTACGGGTGACAGAGTGACGCGGAAGCCCCGAGTTCTGACGAGGAACAAGATTATGGCAACTCGACTCCTTCTCCTTTCGCGCTTTCGCACTTTTGCGCTTTCGCGATCCGTTCTCCGAACCGGCTCTGTCGGACTTGAATTCATGCGAATTGCTGTCGGCGCGATGGCGCTTTTCACGCTCTCGCTTGTCGACGGCGTGTGCGCCGAGGGCACCGGTCACCCGTTTGCTTGTGCCGACTACGTCCAGGGCAAGGTCTGCCTTGTCTCTGCCGAAGGCCGGATCGAGTGGGAATACCCGGCCCCGCAGTGCGACGATCTCTGGGTGCTCCCTGGCGGAAATCTGCTGTTCACAACCGGCCACGGCGTCAAGGAGGTAACCCGCGACAAGAAGGTGGTGTTCGCCCACGACGGTCCCAGCGAAGTCTATGCCTGTCAGCGGTTGCCCGACGGGAACACGTTTATCGGCGAGTGCAACGCCGGGCGCCTGTTGGAAGTCGATTCCCGCGGCGATATCGTCAAGCAGTTGCGATTGCTGCCCGAGAGCAAGGACGGCGGCCACGCCTACATCCGCAACGCGCGGCGTCTGGCCAACGGCAACTACCTGGTGACCCACTATGCCGAGCAGGAGGTCCGCGAATACGATCCCCGGGGCAAGATCGTGATGCGCATCCCCGCAGCAAGCGGTCCGCACTCGGCCGTCCGGCTGCCCAACGGCAATACGTTGATCGCTTGTGGCGATTCGGTGAAGGACGGAGCCCGGGTGTTCGAGGTCGACCCGGCCGGAAAGACGGTCTGGGAAATCAAACGCGACGACTTGCCCGGCATCAGCCTCAAGTTCATGACCGGGCTGCAACGCCTGCCCAACGGCAACACGGTCCTGTCGAATTGGCTCGGGCACGGCCACCTCGGCGCCGGACCGCACCTGATCGAGGTCACTCGCGACAAGAAAGTCGTCTGGATGTTCGCCGACCATCAAGCCATCAAGACGATCGCCAGCGTCCAGTTGCTCGACGTTTCCGGCGACGCGATCCGGGGCGAAATCCTCCACTAGCGCTGCCCAACTCCTGAGAGGGATTCGCAAGCCTCGGAGACTGTGCGCTGCACGCGCATAGCAGGAATCGCCAGAGACCGCTTGTCATGCGATGGCTGGCCGGACCACAATGGCCACCATGGACACCATGTCGGTCCAGGGCGACGCGTCGCGGGCCGTCACCCCCGATATCAGCCGTTGGTGCTGGTGGCGGGTGCGGTGTGTGCTGGGATTGTTGCCGATCGATACGCCGGCTGGCCTGTCTTGGTGTGGTGGACGGCCGGGGCATTGGGTTGGGGCGTTTGGTGGGCACTGCGGCGACTCCAGCGGGATAGCGCGGCCGGCGTGACGATCTTGCTGGCGGCTGCGGCATGCGCCGGGGCATGGCACCATTGCCGCTGGAACTTGTTCGAGCGCGACGACCTGGGGCTCTACGCCCGACCGTTCGAGCAACCGATCTGCGTCGAGGCCGTTGCTCTCTCCGGCGCCCGGCGCGTCCTGCCGTCGCCGCCGAATCCGATGCACGTGTTTCCATCGCGTGATCGCACGCGCGTGGAACTCGAAGTGACCGCGGTTCGCAACGGCGGAGATTGGCGGCCGGCCTGCGGTCGCGCCCGACTGACCGTCGAGGGACGCCTGCCCGAACTGCGGGCCGGGGACCGGCTCCGCGTCGTCGGCCAACTGACCGGGCCGCAACCGCCGCACAACCCGGGCGAGTTCGACTTCGCGGCCCATTACCGCGCCGACCGGTTGCGCAGCCTGCTCCGCGCGGAGTGCCCCGAGTGCGTGACGACCGTCGAACCAGGTTCCCGGTGGAGTGTGCGACGCTCGATCGACGTCGTGCGGAACTGCGGCGACCAACTCCTCTGGCAGTCATTGGACCCGCGGCGGGCCGGGGTGGCTTCGGCCGTACTGATCGGCTGCCGTGAGGAAGTGACTGTCGCGCAGACCGAGGCCTTTGTGCAGACGGGGACCGTGCACATCCTCTCGATCTCGGGGATGCACGTGGGAATCCTCGCCGCGCTGGTGCTGATGCTGACCCGTTTGCTGCCCATGCCGAGAGGCACGGCGTTGCTTGCCACCGCGCTCATCGTGGTCGCCTACACCCTCTTGACCGGTGCTGAACCACCCGCAGTTCGAGCCGCGATCCTGGTCCTCGTGATGTGCGGAGCCCATTGGCTCGGCCGAAGGCCGCTGGCGATGAACTCCCTGGGGGCGGCGGCCCTCGCGGTGCTTGCCCTGAATCCGGCCGATCTGTTCCGCGTGGGCGTGCAACTGTCGTTTCTGTGCATGATGGTCCTGATGTGGGTGGGTTCCATCTCGTGGCCGCGCGACGAGCGCCGAGACCCCTTGCGCCGGTTGCTTCACGAGACCCGCCCCTGGCCGATTCGGCTCCTCTCCTCGGCTGGGCGTTGGATCTGGGAAATGACGCTCGTCGGCATCGCCATCTGGCTCGTCACGACGCCACTTGTCCTGGCCCGCTTTCACATCTTTTCGCCCATCGCCGTGGTGCTGAACACGTTCCTCTGGCTGCCGATGGCGGCTGCGCTGTGGAGCGGAGTGGCGGCGTTGCTTGTGGGAGCGGCGTGCCCAGGCGCGGCGCCGCCGCTGGGATGGCTATGCGATCGAACGATTGCGCTGCTCCAGTGGGGCATCGATACGGCTAGGTTGCTTCCCGGCAGCTACCGCTGGATGCCTGGGCCGGCCGATTGGTGGCTGGCGGGTTTCTATGGCGGACTGGGAATCCTGCTGGCATGTCCCAGATTGTGCCCGCCGCGGCGGTGGCTCGCGGCAATCGCGGCCGCCTGGGTGGCGGTCGGGGTCTGCGCTCCCTGGGTGTCGCGCGATCGGCCTCACGTGACCTGCACCTTCGTTTCGCTCGGCCACGGCTGCGGGGCCGTGCTGCGATTTCCTTCCGGAGCAACCATCCTGTACGACGCCGGATCGCTGACGTCGCCGGCGTGGGCCACCAACGCGATTTCCTCCACCTTGTGGTCGCAAGGCGTCACGCATCTGGACGCCATGGTGCTCTCGCACGCCGACGGCGATCACTACAATGCCGTGCCCGGCTTGCTCGAACGTTTCTCCGTAGGCGTGATCTACGTCCCGCCGGGCATGTTTCGTCGCGAGGAGG
>CAZFKF010000427.1:0-5197 GCA_964518805.1 uncultured Planctomycetaceae bacterium
AGGGCTGAAGGACGGGCATCGGGCGCGGGCCTTCGACGAGTTGCACGTCGTCGATCCAGAACGATTCGCAGGGCGACTCGGTGGTGGCCAGGACGGGAATGTTCCTGTCGTCCGGCCCCGTGGTGAAGGGCAGCACCACGCGGACCCATCCGTCCTCGGTCTTCTCCGGGAATATCGCCCGGGCCCGCCAGTCTCGACCGCCGCCGAACCAGGCCAAGCCAAGATGGCTTCCCTTCACGTAGCAGGAGAACGTGTACGCGGTGTTCGGCTTGACCGTGGCCCCGCCGGGCAGGTCCAGCATGCCGTAGACGTGCGGCCCAAAGGGAGTCGAATTCGTGATCCGCAACGAATGCCGGCCCGAATGCGCCGCCGAGTCGTCGATCGCAAGCGTGGCATCGGTGTTTCGCCGCTGCCACGACCAGGACTTGAGTTTGCCCGCCTCGGTTTCCTCGAAGGATGCGTTGGGAAGCAAGTTCGCTTGGACGACGATGGGCTCGACCCGCACGATGGGCTTGCCCGGTTCCACCGGCGGTGCATCCTCCCCTTCGCGCGCGGCGGAGGACGCGGGTAGAACGAGTGCGATCGCACCGAAGATCACGGCCAGTTGGCAGCCGAAACGCATCATGAAGTAGCCTCGTTCGATAGTGGTTCTTGGTTTCGGAGAGAAAGCAATAGGGCGTGCGGCGAAACAGCGAAGCGCGGCCCCATCTTGGTCGTTGGCGGCGATTCTGATGGGCCGGCGCTCCGCTTGGCCCACCTTGCCAGCCGATCCGACGTACCTCCGACTTGACAGCTTATCAAGCAGGGCAGGGAGAATCGTTAACCGCCCCGATGCCCGCGGGGGTTGCCCCTATTCTATCGCTGGGAAGAAAGTCCGCACAAGGCGACGAAGGTTGACATTCGCGTGCGCAGCCGCAAGACTGGCTGCGATGCGTCACGGTATTTGCGCGAGCCTATTGTTTCTGAAAGGTGACACCATGAAGAGGAGTCTTTCTGTGCTTCGGTCGGTTGCCCTGCTGTTTGCGGCCTTGATCGCGGCGAGTCACGCCCTGGGAGCCGACGTTCGACACGAAATCCAGTTTCCCGATCCGCCAGGCTATCAGACCCTCAAGTGCGATCTCCACATGCACACGGTTTTCTCCGATGGGCAGGTCTGGCCGCCGGTGCGCGTGGACGAGGCGTGGCGCCAGGGACTCGACGCGATCGCCATCGCGGACCATATCGAGTACCAGCCCCACAAGGACGACGTTCCGACGAAACACGGTCGTTCCCACGACTTGGCCCTGGATGCCGCCAAGGCGCACGGTCTCCTGCTGGTGAGGGCGGCCGAGATCACACGGGAAACGCCTCCCGGTCATTTCAACGCCCTCTTTCTCAAGGACGTCAAGCCGCTGGATACCAAGGAATTCCTGGACGCAATCAAGGAGGCCAACCAGCAGGGGGCCTTCGTTTTCTGGAACCACCAAGGATGGCAAGGGGAAGAGAAGGGACGCTGGCTCGACGTGCACACGACCATGTACTCCAACAAGTGGTTCCAAGGAATGGAGGTGTGCAACGGCGACGAATACTATCCCAACGCCCACCGATGGTGCCTGGAGAAGAACCTGACCATGCTGGGCAATTCCGATATCCACGCCCCGGACCTCCGCGAGATGAACACTTCCAAGGACCATCGCACCGTGACGCTCGTCTTCGTCAAAGAGAAGACCATTGCCGGGCTGAAGGATGCCTTGTTGGCAGGCCGCACCGTGGTGTGGTGGAAGGAGCAACTCATCGGCCGCAAGGAGTGGCTCGAGCCGATGTTCCACCAATCCGTTCTGGTTTCTCCGCCGCACCTGCGCTCGGACAAGGCCGTCTGGGTGCGTATTCGTAACGCCACGGATGTGGACATCCGCCTGGAGCGGTCGGGCAAACTCGGGCCCGCAAAGCTGGACTTGCCGGCACGGACCACGAGCCTCGTTCAGATTGGCGTGGGCAAGCAATCCGGGCCGCTCGAACTCCAGTACACGGTGAAGAACTTCCTGATCGCGCCCGGTGTGGGTTTGCCAGTGGTTCTGCGGGTTCCGACGCCCTGAGTTGCCGCGGCCCCGTCGATCGCCTCAGGCACCTTCTTGAGCGCCGCTCGTGGGAAGTGCGGCTGCCGCTTGGCATCGCCACGCGCGGCTCGTTGCGGCTTGGTTTCCCGAGCCGCAGGCACCCCGCTTCAGTTGGGTACTCGCACGGCTCGACAGGGACTACAATCCGATCTGGTGCGTTTCCCCAGAGTGATGGAGTCGGATATGGCGACCTTAGTAGTCCTGTGCGAAGGCAAGAAGGCAGACTACACGTTGAAGGAAGGGCAGAATCTGATTGGTCGCCTTCCGGACAGTCCAATCCCGATCAGCCATCCCACTGCGTCCGGCCGGCACGCCGTCATCCACGCCGAGGGCGGCGAGTATTTCGTGGAGGACGTCGGCAGTCGCAACGGGACCTTCGTGAACCAACAACGAATCCAGGGTCGCGTCAAGCTGAACCACGACGACGCGATTCGCTTTGGCGACGCGACGGCCTATTTTCTCAATCCCCCGGTTGCGCAGCGAACTTCCGGCGAACCGTCGCCTGCGTCGGCCCCCCGCGCTTCGGCTCAACCGATCCTGAATTCGGGCCGCGTGGCGTTTCAGGAGGAAGGCACGGCAACCATCACGGGCGAGTTGCTTGGGGCGGGACGCTTCCGGGGGCTCGACGCCAATCCACAGGCCAAGCTCAAGGCGGTCCTCGAAATCAGCAACAGCGTGGCCGGCACACTCGATCTGTCGGTCCTGCTGCCGAGGATCCTCGACAGCCTGTTCACAATCTTCAAGTACGCCGACCGAGGCTGCATTCTGCTCAAGGACGAACAGACGGGCGAGATGGTGCCGCGAGCCATGCGGCATCGGCGCGAGGACGAAGACTCCACCGTGCGGTTGAGCCGCACGATCCTCGGCAAAGTGCTGTCGCAGAAGGCGGGCATTCTCTCGGCCGACGCCGCAACGGACAGCGCTTTCAGCGGAAGCCAATCGATCGCCGATCTCAAGATCCGCTCGATGATGTGCGTGCCGCTGCTGGGACTCGACGGCGAACCCCTCGGTGTCTTGAGCATCGATTCTCAGAACCCACTGGGACAGTTCACACGCGACGACCTGGATATCCTCATGACGGTCGCCGGCCAGGCGGCCCTGGCGTACGAAAACGCGCGCCTGGTGCAGTCGTACGCGGACAAACAGAAGCAGGACGCCGAATTGGAACTCGCCAGGAAGGTGCAGCGCGAACTCCTCCCCACCGAACTACCCCAGGTGGAAGGCTACCAGTTCTACGCCTCCTACGATTCGGCGAAAGCCGTCGGCGGCGACATGTACGATTGCTTCGTGTTGCCCGAAGGCAAGATCTGCTTGTCCTTCGGCGACGTGGCGGGAAAAGGCGTGCCCGGCGCGCTGATCATGTCCCGCATTTCGAGTTGCGTGCAAAGCACCGTGCGCCACGTGCACGACGTGGTGGAGGCGATCCGGGCCATCAACGACCACATGTCCGACGGCAAGATCGAGGGCCGTTTCGTCACGTTCATTCTATGCATCGTGGATACGCGTACGCACGAGGTGGTCCTGTCCAATGCGGGGCACGCCTCGCCGATCATCCGGCGGGCCAATGGGACGGTCGAGCAATTCGATCAGGAGATCGCGGGGCCCGCCATCGGGATGATGGAAGGGTATCCGTACGAGTCGGAGAGCCGCAGACTGGAACCTGGCGACATGGTCGTCATCACGACCGACGGTGTGGAAGAGGCCATGAATGTGGCCGGCGACCTGTATGGGACCGATCGCGTGCTGGACCTGGTGAAGAACGGCCCGGCTGAGGCGGAGGAATTGGGCAAGCTTCTCCTGGCGGACGTGCGACGGCACGCCAAAGGGCGCTCGCAGAGCGACGACATCACCATCATGACGTTCGGACGCAATCCGCCGAACGCCTGATTGCAGGGAAACGGACGGCCCGGCGATCTGCCCGCAATCGTGCGCGGTCCAAACGTGATCGCCAAGCCTTCCCGCCGCGGTCAGCCGTCAACGACTCGATTCGGGCGTTCCGCTCGGAGCGTTGGGCCCGCCACCTTCGCCTCTTCCGGCGTAGACGTGCAGTCCCAATCCATATGGGGGGAAGACTTTATGGACCATGACAGGGGCCCGCCGGGTGTGCGCGACGACCTCCTTGCCGTTCCTTGAAGCGGCGAACTTCTCGGCCCGGGCGACGCTCGAAACCAGCAGGACGGCCATCAGAAGAACGATCTTGTGCGTACGCATGGTGAATCTCCTTTCCGGAATATAGACCACGATCGGCTGAATGCCGGTCTCCGGAGCGTGTGAAAACACAGAATCTGCGGGGACTTGGTCGTCGGGAGTGTCTCGAATCGGGATTTCACGGCACTTCCCGCTTGCGCCTCGCAATTGTTACGGGCTGGCGCGTTTGCTATACTTAGTTGTTTCCCGATGCCTCTGGTTGTGCAGTCCCTATTGGAGGGGATTCGGGCAGTCGGAAGACACCTTCAACAGTTTGTCGTGGTCGCAGCACTGTGCCCACCGACCGGGTGGTAACAATCTATCTATGGTCAATCGCAACCTTATCCGAGGGCTGGATCTTAGTGAGGAGGAATGGCAGCAGGAATTCAACGCCGCGCTGGAAGGGACCCCGGCCGAGGAGATCGACTGGGGAGGCGGCGAGGTAGCCGTTAACGAGATCGTCGAAGGACGCGTCCTCCGCGTGGAGGGCGAATTCGTCTTGGTCGACGTCGGCTACAAGAGCGAAGGCATCATTCCTCTGAACGAATGGGAGCCCAACGAACCCCCGCCTCAGCCCAATCAACGGATCAAGGTGCTCATCGAAGACATCGAGGACACCCTGGGCCTGATCGATGACGCTCGGGGCATGATCACCCTCAGCAAGCGCAAGGCCGAGAAGATCGAGGCCTGGAAGAAGGTGATGGAGTCGGTCCACGAGAACGACGTCGTCCGCGGGGGGGTCAGCCGCAAGATCAAGGGCGGCCTCCTCGTGGACATCGGCGTGAACGTGTTCCTCCCGGCCAGTCAGGTCGATATCCGCCGGCCCGCCGACATCGGCGACTACATCGGCCGGACCATTCAGTGCATCGTGCTGAAGATCGACGAGGCGCGGCGGAACATCGTCGTCAGCCGCC
>CAZFKF010000428.1:0-5185 GCA_964518805.1 uncultured Planctomycetaceae bacterium
TTTTCCCGTCTTCCTTTCCCTCTTTCCCCGCGCTTTTCCTGCCTACGCTTTGAATTCGAACTGCGGGATCTTCATCAGGGCCCCGTCCTTCAGGGCCGACTGGTGCGAGACGATTCCCGCCACGGTCATGTTCAAGGCCCAGGCGATGTTCACCAGCGGCGTGCGGTTTTCGAGGATCGCCGTGACGAACTCGTTCATCAAATGGCCGTGCGAACCGCCGTGCCCGCCCGGGGCGACGGTCGGCGGAAGCGGCGGGCATTCCAGGTCGGGCAGGTTCTTTTCGTGGCCGACGTAGTTCGTCCCGGCCATCGACCCCCGCTGGCCGCGCACGCGTCCCATCTCGCCCTCATAGCCCGGCGTGTCCCAACTGACCGCCATGCGCGACATCCCGCCTTCGCTGGTCCGCATCAGGGCGATTTCCGTTCCAAACGGATTCTTGTAGGCATTGTTCTCCGGCCGCAGCCACGAGGTGACGCTGGGCATGCCCATGCACGAGACCTCGGTGAAGCTTCCGCCGGTGACGCAGACGTAGTAAGCGTTCGAGTGCGTGGGGTACCATTGCGGCGGCAGGCCCACGCGCCACTCGCGGAACGACGGGATGGGATCCGCGGCGTAGTGATAGTACTCGCCTTCCGAATAGAGGAGCTTGCCGAACCCTCCGGCGCGGAAGACCTGCCGCATCGCATGGCACTCGGTGTGGAAGGCCGACGTCTCGAACATCATGTACTTGTGCCCGGTCGACTTGACCGTCTCGAACAACCGGTGGGCGTCGTCCAGCGAGCCGAAGGCCGCCGGCACGGCGCAGGCCACGTGCTTGCCGTGCTTGAGCACGTCGATGCAGTGCCGGGCGTGGCTGGGGGCGTCGGTGGCCACGAAGATCGCTTCCAGGCTGTCGTCCTTGATCATTTCCTCCAGCGACGGGTAGGTCTTTTCGCAGCGGCAGGCCTTGGCCAGCCCCGCGCATCGCTCCGGGATCAGATCGCTGACTGCGGCGACCGTCACGTTTGGATGGCTCTGAAACCCGAACGCCGCGCCGAACTGGCACACGCCGAAGCCGGCGATGCCCACGCGGATCTTGCGATCGGACACGGGCTTCCAGACCTTCTTGGGCCGCTCGGCCGACTTCACGCCCGAGTCGCCAAGGACCTTCGCGTCGGGAGCAGGGGCCGCCACCGCCCCGGACACCGGCCCGGCCGCCGCGGCTGCCAGGGTTCCCAAACCGACCTGATGAAGAAACGAACGTCGCGATGCGCGTTGGTCCATGATGCGAATCTCCCGTTGAGTCAAGCAAATCTGCGGCCCGGTGAGGAGCCATTTCATCGAGACGCCCCTCCTCGGTCTCGAACATCGGCCCCTATCCTAGCCGACAGGCGATCCGGCTTCAATCGAGGCCGAGACGATTCGCGGAATACGAGGCACCCGGCAGTTCGATTCCGAACGAAAGACGACTCGGCACGTTCCATCCCTCTGCCCCGAAGGGGCTGTCGACACTAGCCCAGCGATTTCGAGGCTGTCCAACTGCTAGCTTGCGTCCTGTCGGCTTATTTCGGGGATCGCAGTGCGGATTCCGCGGCGTCGCAACTCGCGTTCGACTTCAAATCGGCGTAGCCCAACTCGACCGTCTGTTTGCGCAAGGCGAACCCATAACCAACCTGCACCGAATTCTCGATTCCGAGGAGGCCTGCCAACTGATCGATGCACCGCCTTGGGGGGCTCCAATCTGGCATGCTAGCAGTTGGACAGCATCTGAATCGCTGGGTGATCGATTCCCGCCGCCTCCGGTGTCCCATAGAGACACTTGAGCCTTCCCGCCTGCACGAGTGCGGCGCTCGGCGGAAATCGCAGCCGGGGCGTCTAGCCCGCGGGCTGCCCGGCCGAACGAGTCTTGCTCCGTTCGATGGACTGGAGGGCCAGGTACTGGTCGCCGAACTTGGCCATGTTCTCCAGTTCGTCGTCGTACTGGTTGTAGTGGCGCTCTTCGTCGGCCACGAGGTCCTCGAAGAGCTTCTTGGAGACGCTGTCGGCGTTGGCGCCGCACTCGTTGGCCGAGCGGTTGTAGTCCAACGCACTATGCTCTTCCATCGATCGGGCCACCTTGAGCATCTCCCCGACGTCGTGGATCGGCTTGACCTGCGACGAGGCGATCATCTGCACCTCGCCCTTGATGAAGAGGATCCGCTCGGCGAGCCGCTCGATATGGAGCATTTCCTCGATGGCCGTGCGCCGGAACAGGCCGGCCAGCAGGTCGTAGCCCTGATCGTCACAGTGGAAATGGAAATACATGTACTGGTGGACGGCCGACAATTCGTCGGCCACGGCTTTGTTGAGCAGATCGACACTCTTCTCGTGCATGGTGGTCATGGCCTCCGCGAATACGAGGGAACGAAGTTGGCCTGGGCGGACGTCCGCCCGAGCAAACCGGCGAGAAGGCGCGCCTTCTCGATATGGCACGGTTCTTTTGGAGAACCCCTATCTTACAGGCAACGCAGGACGGCCACCAGATCCCTCTTCTCTCGTTCGGTGAGCTTGGGCTCTCGAACGAGGTTGTGGTATTCCACGGTATCCTCCAAGGTCAGCAGGCGGCCGTCGCGAAGGTGCGGCAACGTGTCCTCGATGCCTCGCAAGGGGAGCGTCTTGATCGATCCGTCGCCGATCGCCTTGCAGCCGTTGTGCATCGTCGGCTCGAAGAAGCGCTCGGTGTGCAGGCCGCGATCGAGCTTTCCGTGAAGTAGTCATCTCCGTGGTGCCTGACATTCGCGCTGCCGACAGGTTTTCGCCCAACCGCTCCATCCAGGCGACCGATCGAGGCCACTCGGCGAGTCCAGACAGCCATTCTCCAGGGATGCCCTGCTTGCCTACCGCGCCACGGACAGGACACGACACTAGGTCTGGAGCGAGAGAATCTCAGGGAGTTCGCCTATCCCCCGGCGGGCCTCGCTGCGCTCGGTCCGTCCTACGACCTCATCGTCCATGCCGTTCTGTAGGGACGAGGGCGCGGATTTGTCAGTCGCATGGGGCCGGCGTCTGCTAGAATGCCCCGAGTTGGTTTGAAGGGACGCGGTGCGCAAACCTCTCTGCGGGCGTGAGTCCCGGGGGGTGATTCGGAAGGAGGGGAACGTGATTCTCGATCGGCTGGAAAATGCCTCGATGTATCGGCCGCTGGGGACGGTGATTGCAGCGGCGCTGGACTATCTTGGCCGGGCTGACTTCTCGCGCGTGCCGGACGGGCGCCACGAACTGGACGGCGAACGGCTGTTCGTGATCGTCCAGCAATATCGGACGAAACCGCTGGCCGAGGCCATGTGGGAAGCCCATCGGCAGTACCTGGACGTGCAGTTCCTCGTCCAGGGGACGGAACGCGTGGGGTACGCGAACCTCGGCAGCGATGTGCCGGCGTTGCGTCCCTACGATCACGGCAAGGACATCGTCTTCTACGACGCGGAGGGGGACTTCCTCACGCTGCGGGCCGGCGGTTTCGCGATCTTCGCCCCGCAGGACATCCACGCGCCGGGCCTCACGGCCGGCCGGTCCGAGGCCCCGGAGATGGTCCGCAAGGCGGTGGTCAAGTGCCGGGTGGCGTGACGCTTCAGAGGTATTGTGCAACGACCTTGGGCAAGTCGTCGAAGTGAAACAGGCGGTTGTAGTCCAGGAGCCCGGCCAGGGCGCGGGAATCGACGCGGTGGCCCCGCTCTTCGAGGATTGACATGGGATTCAGCCCGCCGATCATCACCACGCCGATGCGTCCGGGGTAAACGGGCAGGCCGAGGACCGGTTGATCGGGCCAGCCGATCTCCTGGAACCCACCCAACCCGATTGCCGAGACGCGATCGGCCAGGTGCACGGCCAGATCGCGGCTGTTTTCGGGGATCTCGCGGAAGCTGGCCCCGATCAGGCCGTTGCCGGTCTCGACCGCGCCGCAGTAATTCGTCATGCCGCTGCGGATGAAGACTTCCAGCGGGTCGATGCTTGTGCCGTCGTAGTGGATCATTTCCACGAACCGCGTGGGCCGGCCGTCGCGAAGCTCCATCAGCCCGCCGAACCGCGACGCCGTAGGCACCCCGTGCTTCAGCAGCACGCCATTGAGCGTGATCGAGCACACGGTGCAGACGCCCAGGCGGTCGGGCGGCACCACGCGCTCGCCAAGCGAGGCCCCGGGCGGGAGGATTGCCAGCAGCGTGCCCATGGCGTAGCCGTGGGCAAACACTTTGCGGATTTCGTCGACGCAGGCAGACAGGTGGCGGGGATCGACCAGCGACATGTTGACCACGACCTGGCCGGTCCGCGTGACCAGATCGAACGTCATGCTGTAGGTCATCTGGTCGATCTTGGCCGACAGATAGCCGACGCGTTCGAGCGTCTGGGCGGCCCGAAGTTCGGTCAGCCCCTTCTCGGTGATCATCCGGCGTTTGCCCTGGGCGACGGTCAGACCCTCGCCGTCGAGTTGGCTCAGGTAGAGGCGAACGGTCCGTTCGCTGAGGTTGTATCCGGCTGCGGTGAGGAACTCGGTCAGCCGTGTGGAGGTGGTCGGGAGGTTGAGTTTGCTGAGCGCGCTGAGGATGACGGCACGATTTCGCTGGATTTTGTCCATGGGACCGGTCTCGGCTCGGAGAATTTCAAAGACGTTCACCTGCGTGGCACCAATGCGGCGCCGGATTTCCGGCAATTCTACCGAATCGCGCGCTCTACCACCAGGACTACCGAATATATTCCGGCAATTCTGCCGTTTATTGCGACGCTCTAGAATGCTCGGCCAAATCCTAGTGAAATACTCTTCGCAAATCGACGCTCTTTAGTATACTGAACGTTCAATGAAATCGGCAATGCATTGCCGGTATATTGCAGTTGATGTCGTGGTGAATGGAAATACCTCGCCGGTTTTTCCCGGCCCGTGCGTGATCGGCCGGAACCCTGCCGGCCACGAATCGGGCATCGAAGGAGGGCCTCATGGCGCTCGGACTCTGTGCGCGGTGCAACAGGCGCGGCGGTTGCCGCTATCGGCAGCCTGGCACCTGGGTGGTGGAGTGTGGCCGGTTCGATCAGAGCTTGCAGCCCGCCAGGACCGACGCGCCTTCGGGAGGCATCACACGGAGGTAACCGGCAAGCCGCATCACGTCTGTTCGAGAGCCAACGCAGTCGCAGAGCGTGTGAATCCCCTTGCGTGCCCAGCCCTTTCCACGTTCCAACA
>CAZFKF010000429.1:0-5180 GCA_964518805.1 uncultured Planctomycetaceae bacterium
GTAACCGGCCCAGTCGCGGACTGGGTCGACGCCGTTGGCATTTTCGGGCTGGTCGTCACCAATGCCATCGTAGGTTTTGTTCAAGAAACCAAGGCATCGGGAGACATCGCGGCGCGGGCGAAGTCAATTTGGGCCGAGGCCACCGTCACCGGGTGCGGAAACCACACGCGGCTTCCGGACGCCTCGCTTGTGTCGGGCGACTTCGTGCTGCTGCAATCGGGCGATAAGGTGCCGGCGGACCTGAGACTGACGCGCACGCGCGATCTGCAGATTGACGAATCCGCGCTCACCGGGGAGTCCGTGCCGGCGCAGAAGGCCCACGGGGTGTTGGCTAAGGAGACGGGTCTGGCCGATCGCCGGAACATGGCCTACAGCTCGACCCTCGTCACCTTTGGAACCGGGACAGGCGTCGTGGTCGCGACCGGCGACCGTACCGAGATCGGGCAGATCTCCGAAATGATCGCGTCGACCGAAGTCCTCGATACGCCGCTGGTGCAGAAGATCAAGCAGTTCAGCCATTTGTTGCTGGTGATCATTCTCGCGTTGGCGGCGCTGACGTTCTTCATCGAGATCCTGCGCGGCAAGGCTTGGCTGTTCACGTTCAAGGTTGCGGTGGCGCTGGCCATCGGGGCGATTCCCGAAGGGCTGCCCGCAGCCATGACGATCATGCTGGCGATCGGCGTGTCGCGCATGGCCCGGCGAAATGCCATCATCCGCAGGCTTCCTGCCGTGGAGACGCTCGGCAGTGTGACCGTCATCTGTTCCGACAAGACCGGCACCCTCACTAAGAACCAGATGACCGTCCAGGAGGTCTTGGCAGGCGGTCTGCATTACGAGGTGAGCGGGACCGGATATGATCCGGCGGGACAGATCCTCCAGCGCCCGGCGGCCGGATCTGGTGGGGCAATCGCCTTGAACGAGTGCCTGCGCGCCGGATTACTGTGCAACGATGCGGCGTTGGCTCACAAGGACGGGCTCTGGCAGGTGCAGGGCGACCCGACCGAGGGAGCGATTCTGGTCGTCGCTCTCAAGGGTGGCCTGAAGCAAGAGGACGAACACGCCGCCTTTCCGCGGATCGATGCGATTCCCTTCGAGTCCCAGCACCAATACATGGTCACCCTGCACGCGTCCGGCGCGGGAAAACCGCCGGTGGCTTATCTCAAAGGCTCCGTGGAATCGATCCTGCCGAAATGCCGAACCAGGCTGCTGCCGGCCGGCGAAGAGGGACCGATCGACCAGGCGGAGACGCGTCGTGAGGCGGATGAGATGGCCGCCAAGGGCCTGCGCGTTCTGGCCTTGGCCAGGAAGACGCTCCCGGAGGATGCCAGATCGATCGGCCACGAAGATGTCGCCGAAGGTCTGGTGTTCTTGGGCCTCCAAGGGATGATCGACCCGCCCCGCCCAGAAGCCGCGCAGGCAATTGCCACCTGCCAAAGGGCCGGGATCCAAGTGAAGATGATCACCGGCGACCACGCCAAGACCGCCGGGGCGATCGCCCGGGATCTGAAAATCGACGGCGTCGACGCGGCCGACGGGACCGAGAACATCGTCACCGGCCAGCAGCTCGCCTCCGTCTCCGACGACGAGCTGACCGAGTTGGTGCCGCGAACGGCGGTGTTCGCTCGCGTCAGCCCGGAGCACAAGCTGCGGCTTGTCCAGGCTCTGCAGGCCCGCGGCAACGTGGTCGCGATGACCGGCGATGGTGTGAACGACGCACCGGCGCTGCGTCGTGCCGATATTGGAGTCGCGATGGCCCTCGGGGGGACCGAGGTCGCCAGGGAAGCCGCAGACATGATCCTGACGGACGACAACTTCGCTTCGATCGAATCGGCTGTCGAGGAGGGCCGCGGCGTCTTCGATACGCTCGTGAAGTTCATCGTGTGGACTCTGCCTACCAACGGCGGCGAGGGGCTGGCCTTGCTCTTGGCCGTATTCCTTAACACCGCTCTACCACTTCAGCCCGTGCAGTTGCTGTGGATCAACATGACCACCGCCGTTTTCTTGGGGATGATGCTTGCTTTTGAGCGTCCGGAACCAGGGATCATGCTCCGTCCGCCGCGCGATCCCCGCGTCTCGCTCCTGACCGGCGCCCTTCTCCGCCGCATCGTCCTCGTGTCGATCCTGCTCTGCGCAGGCGCGTTTGCGTTGTTCAAGATCGAACTCCTCGGCGGGGCGTCCAAGGAGCAGGCGTGGACCGTTGTCACAGCCGTGTTCGTGTTCGGCGAGGCGTTCTATCTGTTCAACTGTCGTTCGCTCACCCAGTCCGCACTGTCTGTGGGCCTCTTCTCCAATCCGTGGATCTGGGGAGGCATCGCTGCCATGACGTTGCTGCAACTTGCCTTCACGTATGTGCCCGTGATGAATGCGATCTTCCACTCAGCGTCGATCGGAGTCGGAGCCTGGCTTCGGGTGCTTGGAGTGGGATTCGTGGTCTATGCGGCGGTCGGGTTCGAGAAGTGGCTTGTCTCTCGTCTGGACAACCGCCGCGCCCGAGTCAAGTAGTCGAGCGTCAAGGAGAAAGACGAACTCGATGCCCAAGAATTGGTGACGCCCGTTTAGGAAAAGAGAACGATGCCTGCCGAACCGGCGCACCCAAGTCTAGAACCATTGATCGCGGAGCTGACTGCGGTACGCGCGGAGATGCTTCGGCACGAATCGTCGATGACGGCGGAGATCAAACGACTCCACCCGGCGTATCAGGCCAGCGCCAGGAACCTGGTCCATTACCTTGCGTTTCGCCGCCACGACCTGCGTCCGCTGCAGGGGAAGCTCTCCAGACTGGGATTATCCTCTTTGGGGCGCGCGGAAGCATACGTCATGGCGAACGTCGAAGCGGTGCTCAGCGCGCTGTTCCGGTTTGCGGGACGCTCTTTCGAAGCCACTCCGCCCGAGGATTCGGCCGTCGACTACGTTCAGGGAAGGATGTTGTTGGAGAAGCATACGCAAGACCTCCTGGGTCCCAGGCCGGCCGGGCGTAGCGTGCGGATCATGGTCACGATGCCCACCGAAGCCGCAACCGATCACGCCCTGGTCGAATCGCTGATCCGCAATGGGATGGATTGCGCGCGGATCAACTGTGCGCACGATGATCCGGAAGTGTGGGAACGAATGGTAGCCAATCTACGCGGGGCAGAGCAACGGTTGGGCACGAAGTGCCGTGTGTTGCTGGATTTGGCGGGGCCGAAGCTCCGCACCGGCCCCCTTGCCGCTGGACCCGAGGTCCTGAAGTGGCGCCCTCAACGGGACAGGCACGGCCGCGTCACGGCGGCGGCTCGAATCTGGTTCTATCCATTGGAGAAGTCCATCCTATCGCCAGCCCCCGCGGCCGCTGCGATACCCGTGCCGGCGGCATGGCTGGCCGAATCGCGTCCGGGCGATGAAATCATCCTCCGCGATACCCGAGGCCGATCCCGCTCGCTTCGGGTCACCGAAGAAGTGGGAAATTGCCGGTGGGCGGACACAGACCGGACCGCGTATGTCGAGACCGGGACCGGATTGAGCCTGAGACCGGCAGCGTCCTCAGGCCGGCCTCCTTCAGATGCGGCTGTGGGCCGACTCCCGCCTCAAGACGAGCACATCCTGTTGAAGAAAGGTGATCGGCTCGTTCTAACGCGGTCGCTGGCCCCCGGCCATTCGGCCGCGCGCGACGGCGACGGAAACCTGCTGGCGCCGGCCTGCATTGGCTGCACGCTCCCCGAGGTCTTCCGCGATGTTCGACCGGGTGAAAGGGTCCTCTTGGATGACGGCAAGATTGGAGGCGTCGTGCGGGACGCGACTCCGAAGCAGCTAGAAATCGAGATCACCCAGGCTCGTCCTCAAGGCGAGAGGCTTCGCGCCGACAAAGGGATAAACTTGCCGGATAGCCAGATGGAACTTCCAGCGCTTACTCCCAAGGACGTCGAAGACCTGAAACACGTGATCTCGCTGGGCGACATGGTGGGGTACTCCTTTGTGCGATCGCCGACGGATGTGGACGCATTAGAATCGCAGTTGGCGCGCCTGGGCGGTCAGAACCTGGGAATCATTCTGAAGATTGAGACGCGACAAGCTTTCGAGCGACTGCCCGAGTTGCTCCTTGCGTCGATGCTCAGCCCCTGCGATGGTGTGATGATTGCCCGCGGCGACCTTGCCGTTGAATGCGGATACGAGCGGCTGGCAGAAGTCCAAGAGGAAATCCTCTGGATCTGCGAAGCGGCCCATGTTCCAGTGCTTTGGGCGACGCAAGTGCTGGAAAAAATGGCCAAACAGGGTGCGCCCTCCCGCGCTGAGGTAACCGACGCTGCCATGGCAAACCGAGCGGAATGTGTGATGCTGAACAAAGGCCCCCACATGGCCGAGACGGTCCGAGCCCTGGACGACATCCTTCAACGGATGGAGGCTCGCCAGAACAAGAAGCGATCTCTGCTCGGTCCGCTGGGCGTCGCTTAGCATACCCGATAGTCTCTCGCGACGCACGGGGACACGGGGACTCCGAGTCAACCCGTAAGGCCCAATGCATGGCGAAATCCATCAGACGATCGACCCGTTCTAAGCTGATCCCTCCGTGGATTCAGGTGAGCATCGCGTTACAATAGCAGTGGCCAAGCGGGTGAGGCCTCGGGGGCATTGTTGGCCGTCGTCAAATTGGGGTGAGCACGAAGCGCAAATCATGGACCGGACGACAAGACGATGAAAAGCACCGACGAGTCTCAACGGATGCAGTGCATGGAGGTGTGGGGGGGCAACGTGCGCGTGGAGAGACACTTCCAGATGCCAGGGCTGGATGTGTGGATCTCGTGCCAACCTGAGGGGCAAGCCCACGCGGGCGGCGATGTGTACTACCTCTCCTCCTGCGCCTCCGGGCGGATCACCCGCATCTTGTTGGCCGACGTGAGCGGCCACGGCGAACTGGTGGCTGGCACGGCAGTCGGGCTTCGCGACCTGATGCGCAGAAACGTCAACGTCATCAGTCAGCAGCGGTTCGTGGCGGCGATGAACCAACAGTTCTCCGCCGCAAGCGCGTCAGGCAGGTTTGCCACGGCAGTTGTCAGCTCGTTCTTCGCGCCAACTCGCTCGTTGTCGTTGTGTAACGCCGGGCACCCCAATCCGCTCCTCTTCCGAGCCGAGCGGCGCGTCTGGACGATTCTGGATTTGGCAAACCCTCCGCGGGACTCCGCGAACGAGATGAGCGACCTGCTCCT
>CAZFKF010000430.1:0-5169 GCA_964518805.1 uncultured Planctomycetaceae bacterium
CCGAACGCGGGGCGATGTTGGGGAGCTTCGGAGCGGCCGCTGTTAACGATCGGGAATCCTGGGTGACCGACGCCGAGTACATCGCCAAAGGGCAAGCCAGTCCCCGGGGAGCCAATGGGAGCGTCTTCGCCGCTCGGGTGCTGTGGTCTGACCCCAACCAGCTTGCACCTGGGAAATAGAAGCTCATTCTGGCGTGCCGGGCCGGGCCTCTGCGGTTGCATCGGGCACCCCCAATCCGCGACCGGCTCAGGCCCACTTGTGGGCGAGATACGCCAGGACGGCGAGAAAGGTCGTCCATGCCGCCAAGAGGATCATGGCAATCGCAAGGACGAACCTGTTCCAACGACGCGGGCTGGGACGAGGACCGCGAGGTGCGTACGGCGAATCCGTCCCGTGGACCGCGGCAGCGGCCTGTCGGGCACTTCGTTCAGTCGGCGATTTCTTTGAGTTGCCCACGGTGCGCCTATTGGTTCCTTCCCTCGGGCATGGTGATGCGAAATTCTCGCTCGATCGCGTCCTCGAAGTCGTAGACGTTGTCGAAATCCTCGCGGCGGTCATCCCGCGTCTTGCGCATATGCCCGATCCGGATCAGATTGAATACGATCTCGCCGAAATCGCTGGTGCTGAAGATCCCCCAGGAATTCAAGACCGTCTTGGCCAGGAGTCCGTACTGACGCAAGGCGTACTGCCGGGCCGCTTCGCACAATTCCTGGCCGGTGACGTGCCGTTCGAGCTTGTGCCGGGGAGTCGGCTCCTCGGATGAGGCCGCGGGCTCGCTGGCCTGCTGCGCCCCCAACTTCAATTCCTCCTGAGCGAAGTTGAGCGATTCCCAGATGAACTGGTAAGCCTCGGCCCGGTAACGCCGATCGCAACGAAGGAGGTCGAGGAATGCCTTCTGAGGATTCGTCATGAGGTCTTATCGCTGGCAGGTTCGGAAGGATTTCGCGGTTCCAAGGGCAAAGCGTCGGACGCGTCGACGAGCCGGCGTCGTCGGTCGTCCGTCTCGACGACAAGGGCTCCGGCCAGGATCTCATGTCCGACCACTCTGGCCGGCCCGTCGGGAGTGCGCACGCGCGAGCCGACCGGCGGCAGCTCCTTCTGCAACTTCTCGTACATGTCGTATTCGTAGCGCAGGCAACACTTCAATCGTCCGCACCGGCCCGAGATCTTCGTCGGGTCGAGCGTCGCCTTCTGGAGTTTCGCCATTTTCATCGAGACCGGCGGCATCTCGATGAGGTGCGTGTTGCAGCAGACCGGCTTTCCACAGTCGCCGAAGTCGGCCAGGAGCTTGGCTTCGTCGCGGACGCCGATTTGACGCATTTCGATTCGGGTCTGAAACTCGCTGGCCAGAAGACGCACCAGCTCGCGGAAGTCGATGCGTCCCTCGGCCAGATAATAGACAATCACCCTCTCGCCACCGAACAGATGTTCGACGTCCACCAACTGCATTTCCAGGCCTAGCTTGGCAATGGACCGCGCGCAGACACGATACTCTTCCCGCTCCTGATCGTAGATGCGCGACAGTTCGTGGGCATCCTCGGGAGTCATCGCGCGAAGGATTGGGCCTTGCGCCGAATGGCCTGCCGCCTCCGGAGAGCGGGGCCCCGCTTCGCATAGCACCTGCCCCGCTTCCAGCCCGCGATCGGTGCGCACGATGACACTCGTTGCGCGCTGGTACTGCTGCTCCCCAATTGGGGAGAACGTACCGACCAGCCGCATGGCCCCGAATCGGACGATGTAATTGGGCATGACGTTGCCAGGGTGCCAAAGGAACACTTCCACCGCCGAGGAAGGATGTCGAGGGCTTTGCGGGGACATCGAAGGCGACCGCCGACGGCCGGCTAGCAGCCCAATCGGGCACGATCGAACTCCGCAATCCGTCGAGGCTTTGGAAGGAACGCGGCCTCGCGCGGCCAACTCCTCGGCCAATATACCCCATCCAGCGAGGCCCGTGAAGACGGCAAGTCTAACGCACGCAATCGGCTTCAATCTGGTACAAGAATCCACCCGAAGCGGGGTCGTTCGGATTGGCATAGACGGTGAGTTCGCCACCCACCCCGATTTGATGGGTCGTGTAATCCGCCTTGAGCCCGTTGACGAGTTTCACTCGGATGACTTGATCTGGGCGTGGCTGCGGGGCGCAGAACTGGCACGTGCCAGCGTCCTCGACCATCACGAACTCCTTAATCCCCGTGCGCTGGCGGCCCGGATACATCCAACCCCAAACGAAGACCTTGCGCTTGTCAAGCATCTCGGCCTCCTCGGAGACAATCCGATCGGGACGATTGCGAGGAGGCTGGAGGACGCTGAAGGAGACCAATTCATAGCCCGCTGGGACCTGGTGGAAATGGTAGTAGATCAGCCACCCGTAGCCGCCGATCCAGAAGAACGCCGATAGGGCAATACCGGCGTAGGCCCACGGCTCGCCCAAGCTCTCTTCGGGATTGCGGCGGATCCGCCGCAAGGCGATCCAGCCCAGCGCGATGCCAGCCACCGGCACCAGGGCGACCGCCCAGTCGAGGAATACGAGCGCGGACAAGACGCCGCACGCGACGCTGGCGACGGCAAGCCCGCTGAGCGCCCGATAGGACGTCTCGACGCTTTGCTGCATCTGCACGGAATCGTCGCTGAGAATGGCGACGCGTTCGGTGGAAAAATTGGACGGCGTATTCATGGGCGGTTACGGGGAAGAGATCAACGACTGGGCGACGTCGGTGCGATAGGCGACCACCGCGGGGAGATAACCCACCGCGGCCGCAAGGACGATCAAGCCGGGAATCAGTATCAACTCGCTGAACTGAAACTGCAACGGATTGACCGACACGCCGGTCTGGTCCGCGATCAGCGGAGCGAGTACTCCGGTCAAACCGTGACCGAGCACGAGCCCCGCCGCCCCGCCGCCCAACGCCAGGAGGATCGACTCGAGAAGCACGACGATCATGATCGTCGTGCGTCGTGCGCCCAGCGCACGGATGATGGCGATTTCGTGGCGGCGGTCGCTCATCGAGTTGTAGATGCTCACCATGATCCCGATGCCGGCCACGACCACGATCATCACAGCCAAGATCAGGAGGATGAGTTGCACGTTGCCTACGATCCCTTCCAGCAGCCGGGAAATCTGTTCCGAAGGCGCGACGGCTTGGACATCCAATTGCTTGCCGATGAGCTTGGGGAGGGCGACAAGGCGCGCCGGGTTCTTCGCATTGGCCACGACGAGAACCGCCGTAACCTCCTTGAGTTCGTCGGGGATCGGCTCGTCGTGGTCGTGGTGGTGCGCCCCGGACGCCACATCCTCGCGTTTTTCGGCGCCCTTGCCCTCGGCCGCCTTGGCATCCTTCTTGTCGGCGGCCTTCTCGGCATGGTCGGCATGCCGCTTGGACTTGGCGTCGGACTTCTTCAGGCCCGGCAGCGTTCGCGCGGCGTCCTCGGGCGACTTGTTGTGGAGGTGATAGAATCCCTCCATGTTGACGAAGATCGCGCGATCGTTCGGCGTGCCGGTCGCTTCGAGGATTCCCACGACGTCGAACGGTTCGTGTTCTTCGCCGTGGTCCGCGGCCGAGCCGTGGACGGGCCTGAACGTGTCGCCCACCTTCAAGCCGGTCCGCCGGGCTGCTGCGGCGCCGACGACGGCTTCCATGGGGGCCTCGTCGCGGAAATTGCGGCCCTCGGAGAACTCGTACTTGCGCCCGTCGAGATACTCCAGCCGCTCGAACAGGTCGGGCGTGGTTCCGATGACGCGGAACCCCTTGAAATTGTCGCCCAGACATATCGGAATCGCCGTCTGGATGTCCGCGGCGAACTGACCGTTGACCAGCTCGTCGTAAGCCTCATACGACATGGTTCCAGGCGTCCGGCCAAGATGGTACACGGCCGCAAGCACCAGTTCCAGGGGGCTTCCCTTGGCCCCAACGATCAAGTCATAGCCTTGGGCACCGCGGCGGAACGACTGATCGATGACGCCGTGGATCACGATCACGGCCACGACCAGGGCCACGCCAAGGGCCATGGAAAGCGCCGTCAGCGACGAGGCCAACGCCCGCTGTTGGATGCTCCGCCAGGCAATCTTCCAAAGACTCATCGTCCCGCTCGCACGTGGTTGAGTTGTTCGAGGTATTCGACGCGAGAGAACTGCTCCGCCACCTCGGGAGCGTGCGTCACCAGGATCAGCGCGACCCCCTCCTCTTGGCACGCCTGACGCAGCAGGTCGATGATCTGCTGCTGGTTTCCGACGTCGACGTTGGCCGTGGGTTCGTCGGCCAGGATCAACTGCGGCCGATTGGCCAACGCCCGCGCCACGGCCACACGCTGCTGCTCGCCGACGGAGAGCATCGGCGGCTTGTGGGTAAGACGGTGTTCCAGCCCGACGCGCTTCAGCAGGGTCTTGGCGCGATCCCGGTCGGCGCGCACCCTGCCGAACGTCATTCCCAAGAGGACGTTCTCCAACGCCGTAAAACTGGCCAACAAATTGAAGGTCTGGTAGACGTAGCCGATCCGTTCCGCACGGAACTGATCGACTTCCGACTCGGCCATGAGCGCGATGTCCCAGCCGTCGATCTTGACACGACCGGACGTGGGACGGCTGATTCCCGCGATGACGTGCAGCAGCGTGGTCTTTCCGCAGCCGCTGCGTCCCACCATCACCACCTGATCGCCGGCGTCCAAGCTGAACTCCGGGATGTCGAGAATCGGCAGTTCGCTTCCATCCGGCTGAGAGAAGGACTTCTTGACTTCTCGAAGTTGAAGCAGCATCGTTCGGTCAAAGCCTTGCTATGCCTAATACCCGGATCCGAAAAACACTCGTCAGGAAGAATCCCCCGCATGGTGGATCACCCTTTCGGGCAGACCCCCAGCGCCATTTCGCCCCATTCCCTTACGAGAAGGCAGGGCATCCGGTTCACCCGCAGTCGCAAACAGACTGCGGGACCTCGAAGCCGCGAAGACCAGACCTGTGCTTCGCGATTACCGCCGATGCCAAACCATAGAATGTCAGACGCCCGTTAGACTCCGTTCATGCCGCTGGGAATTCAAACGCGTGCCTGGCTCTCGCGAGCGATACGAATTCGAGTCTGCGCCGTTGCCAGCCTAGTGGTCTGTCCAAACTGAGTTTACGGGTTCCACGGTTGGCTTGTCCAACCGTGCTTCCAGCACTGCTGGGCAAGCCAACCGTGG
>CAZFKF010000431.1:0-5164 GCA_964518805.1 uncultured Planctomycetaceae bacterium
ACCGGCAGCACTGCGGCCAGCAGATCGGGGCGCGACCTGAGACCCTGTTCGACAAGTACCGCCGTCGCAAACGACAGGGCCCTGGCTTCTATGGAACCACCGCCGAGAACTATTCCGCGGCCCTCCAGCGTCTTCAGTCCGCCGCCGAGCGCCTGCCCGATCGTTTCGTCCTGGAGGCACTCCGCCGCAAGATCGAGCATTGGCAAACCAGGGCTCGAATGCGTGGCCACTCGATCTGGCGACTTCCATGGATTCTTCGCGAACTGCTCCGCGGTTCTTACGGGCGCTATTCTGCCGGCTGGCGATCGGCGATCGAAGACGTTCTCCTCTGATATTGCTATTGCCACGCCGAGCGGTCTTGGGGTATGACGCTCACCCACAGGAGAAGGCGGCGATACGTGCGCTGCGCCGGAATTGCAGCGAGAAGAACACACGCAAATCGATTTGTGCCGTCTGCCTATTCTGTGCAGACCTCCAGGCATTGGAGGTTGTATTAGGGAGGACAAGGTTAGGACTCGTCCAACCGCCTGACGGGTGGGCCCGTCGGCGTACACGGACAAACCCGTATTCTGGCCTCACGACAAGTCTCGAAGGTCGTTCCAAGCCGATCTTTGGGAAACGCGGTCGCAGCCAGTCTGACTGGGTAAGAGCTGGCATGGATGGCCGGCTACCTTGGCAATGGAATGCACTATGGCGAGTCTGCTTCTGACCTTCGGCGTGAGCGTGGCGGCCTCGGCGGTGCTTGCGCCAGCGGTTCGACGCATCGCGTTGGCGTGGGGTGTCGTGGACTCGCCCGATGGTTTTCGCAAACGCCACACCGGCAACGTGCCTCTTTGGGGTGGAGTTGCCGTCTACTTGGCGGTCGCCCTCGGCCTGTGGTTTGCGCGGCACACCCCCTTGGGAGGGTTTGAGCTTCGCGAGATCGCCGCAGTCGTTACCTCCATGGCGGGGTTCGTCTGCTTCATCGGACTGATCGACGACGACATCCAACTGAAGCCCCGCGTGAAGCTCCTCCTCCAGATTGCGGCAGTGCTTCCCCTGGTGCTGGCCGGGTTCCGGATGCACTCGATCGTCGTCTTTGGCGACACGTTCGATCTGGGATGGCTTGGCATACCCTTGACCGTCCTCTGGGTCGTTGGGTGCGTAAAGGCGATCAATCTCTTGGACGGCATGGACGGGCTGGCTTCCATCGTCGGGCTGGCTGCGGCACTGACCCTGGGGGTCCTTGCCGGCTTCACCGGCAACCTGCACGTTACCGTGGCCGCGGTGACACTCGCCGGGGCATTGGCCGGCTTTCTGATCCACAACCGGCCGCCCGCCAAGATATTCTTGGGCGACTCGGGCAGCATGGTCATTGGGCTCGTGTTGGGCATCCTGGGAATCCAGAGCACGCTGAAGACGTCCACGACGCTCTCGATTACCGCGCCGTTGGTGGTAATGACCTTCCCGATGTTCGACACGTTCCTGGCCCTGGTGCGGCGGAGGCTCACAGGGCGACCGTTCGACTCCGCCGACCGGCAGCACATTCACCATCGGTTGCTCGATCGCGGCCTCAAGCCTTGGCTTGTGTTAGGCATCATCGGCGCCTTGTGCCTGGCGACAGGGGGCGCCGCGCTCGTGGCCACACTGGTCCGCAGCGATCTGCTGGCCTGGACCACCGCGGCCCTCCTGCTCATCCTCGTGGTCCGGCTGCGCTGGTTCGGCCACTATGAATGGCGGCTGGCGGTGGGCGCAGCAGCCCGGGCTTGGGCAGGGATTCGGCAGGGGTGGTCGGCCCTGCGGTGGCGCCGGACGCGTCCTATGCGGCGTCGCCTCGCGCGATTGCCCGCCGCGCAGGTGTGGATCGCGCTGATCGAACGCGCGAAGGCGTGGAATGTCGGTCAGTTGCGATTGACCCTCAGTTGCGACGGCCAACCTCGCTGGCGACGCGACTGGAACGCTCCGCCTGGCGAAACGGAAGAACACGGTTGGGCCGTGGCCGTCTCCGATCGTTGCCGCGACGGTTGGGCTTGTGAACTCCGCGCCGCAGGAACGGGCCACGCCGAGGCCGAGTTCCTTTCGCCGGCCGGTCTGGTGCGGCTGCTGGGGGCCTTTGCTTCCCATTTCGCCAATCATCGCGATCAGGTGCTCGAACTGGCCGACTCGGATTTCGCCGACGAATCCGCCTCCTGGGATGGAGAGGAGAACCGATGCCAGGCCGCATAAGCAGCGTGAAACGGCCAGTGCCCTCTTCGGAGCCGGGCAGACCCACGACGCCGCCTTGCTCCCGGGCACATCGGAACGATTGCCCCTCGGGCCGCGTCGGCCCATCGTCGTCTCTCAAGCGACCGTAAAGCAAGTATGACCCGCGCAACCGCAGCCCTGCAAATACCGCCTGTGCGGGCCAAGACTCCCGACGTCGACGTGGGGCTGGTCTACTCCTTCGAGCGCGAGTGGATGCCGCGGCTCCTGTCGTCGCTGAGCCATGCAGGCCGCGGCGTGGCCACGCGCTTGCTGCTGGTAGACAACGATTCGACCGACGGCGTCGGCCCTTGGATGGGATACGTCGGCGACACCTCAGTTCTGCGCAATCCGCGCCGGCTGCCGTATGCGGTGAACATGAACCGGGTCCTCCAGGCGTCGACCGCCCGGTACGTACTGGTCATGAACACCGACATGTTCTTCGACGCCGACGAGCCCTGCATCGAACGCATGGTCCGGTTCATGGACAGTCATCCCTCGTGCG
Source organism: uncultured Planctomycetaceae bacterium (assembly GCA_964518805.1). Classification (GTDB taxonomy): domain Bacteria; phylum Planctomycetota; class Planctomycetia; order Pirellulales; family Thermoguttaceae; genus CALFBP01. The sequence goes on from CAZFKF010000431.1 coordinate 2,726, forward strand.
GTATCGCCGGTTGCGGGCTGTATCATGAGGACGGCACGTTTGCCTATCCGGCACGTCGGTTCCAGTCGCCGGCCGTGGTCCTGGCCCGCCGTTGCGGTCTTGGACGCGTGATGGGCCGCACGCTGGACAGCTACCTCTATCGCGACCGATCGCCGCAGGACACCTGGGAGCCTGAATGGCTTTCCGGGGCGTTTCTACTCCTCCGCCGCGAGGCTTTCCGCGACGTGGGCCTGTTCGACGAAGGGTTTGGCAAGTACTTCGAGGATGTCGACATGTGCCTGCGCATGGCCCGCGCGGGCTGGAAAGTCTTCTACCACGGCAGCACCTACTGCTACCATCTCGAACGCCGCGGCAGCAAGCGGTTGCTGTCGCTCGACGCCCTGCGCCATCTGCGGGCCTACTGGCGATGGCACAGGAAGTGGGGCTTCACAACCCGGCCCGCGGTTCCGCCGCAGGTGCCCGAACGCCGGGCCGCGTAAGCAGGGCAGGGGAGGGCGGCGCGGAGGCGAACTGTCCGCCAACAGACACGGGGCCGGCGGACCCAGTGGGAGCGCGTGCGTAAGTTTTTCGACGAGTTGCGCGGAGCGGTCACGCAGGAAGACCGACCGTCGCGACGCCAGCACGCTGAGCCAGTTGCTTTGGGTTAACCGGCAGCGGATGCTCGGCGGGAAGAGGGTCCAGGGCTTGAAGCGGATCATCCTTCCATCCCGGGAAGAGCAGGACAACCGCCAGCTTACGGCCTTGCGGCAACGCACCGCCGCCCTGCGGACCCGAACGATTAACAAGGTGCAGCACATCCTCTTGAAGCACAACCTGCAACAGGATGCCCGACGAAGGGGATGAAGACGAAGATCGCCCGCGTGGCGGTGATGCGTCGATTGGCAACGATCATTTGGCACATGGTGAAGAACAACGAGGCGTGCTGTATGGGTGGCCCTCCCCGGAAACGGCATCAAAGGGCCGCATGAACTGACGACGGAAGCGGAGCCGGGAACGAACCGGCTCACGAACCTCGAAGAGCCTGAATCGAGAGGAGGCTGTAGTTGCATCGATCTCCCGCCCATTGGGCGGGAAGATCCTCGCGGCGCGAGGCCAGCCTGAACAGACCCGTGGACTCGGCCCCTGAGCCGGGCGTACGTTTGAATGAGGCGCCCTTGCGTTTGCGAGACGGTCGAAAAGCATCTTCGGTGTTCGGTCCACTGGGCCGAAGCGACTGCTTCCGAGCAGGCGTATTCACGAAGGGATGGATTGGGGCGCAGCCGCAAGGAGAAGAAAAGATCGGCTGCAAGAAGCCTGGCGAGAACAAACCGTGATCACTACGAACCGACAAACAACGGCAATGAAGGCTCTCCGTGAAATATGAGAATATGGGTGGCCGGCTGTACTCAAGACGCGGCTGTGCCGCGGGATTTTCAAGGCATGGCTCGGGTGTCCAATGGTGTGGAAAACAAAATGGCCCCCAGCGACCCTCGGTCACCAGGGGCCCGATGCACCATTGGCCCACCCTCGGCCCGGATATCCCTCGTTCGGTTGCGTCCCCGCAGAGCCGAACTCCGTTTCTCCGGGCAACTGAAGTATACCGTGTGATCGGACTCTCTTGCTGAAAAACACCGCTGCAATCCGGTGTGGAGAAGATACCCCGACCAGAACTCCTCCAGGAAGCACTTGACATCAAGGGCTCTTTCAGGGACGGGTCTGTGGGAGCCCCGGGCGGGCAACCGCCCAGGGCGACCCGGTCCGTTTCAACCCCCTTTGGCGTTGGAAGCCACCCGTGCCAGTCCTCGGGCACCCTGGGCTCTTGGGCGGGCCAAGGATGCCGCCTTCGCAACTCGTCCCGGGATGGGCTCAGCGGCATCGTTCCGTTCGTTCGGAATGCCTTGGCCGCGAATGACGTGGCTTTGCATCGAGTATGGCCTCTGCGGCAGTTCACCACGCCCGTCACTTCGTTCTGGGCGTGCCACCCGACCGCCTGGCGACTGCGTGCCTTCTGGAAGGCGGCCACGCCGTTCTCGAAGAGCTGCTTCTGCCAGCCGTAGAAGACTATTGACGTTGAGGCCGAGTTCGTCGCACAGATCGGAGACGGGCACCTTCTCGACCAGGCACCTCTTGAGGATGGCCATATTCTCCTCGGGAGTATAGCATTTTCGCGGTCGACTCATGGAAATCCTCCTCTGGATCTCTATGCCGATCCAAAGGCCGCGACTTTCCAATTTCAGATGAGGCAACACAGTTTCTCCGCCATGCCGCTTCGCTTTCCCTCGACAAGTTAATAAGACTCGGCTTCGTAATGGCCAACGTTTCTTTGGCCGCACAGGATGTCGTCAAGTCGGGTGACGAGGATCTGAGGCGAGTTTATGCCCCGGTCGTCACCCTTCCCGGACAACGGCATTTAATCTCCGTTGGTGGGGTGTCTGCAATATTGTGCACGGTATCGATGTG
>CAZFKF010000432.1:0-5159 GCA_964518805.1 uncultured Planctomycetaceae bacterium
GGAATACCTCCCCCAAGAGGCCCCCCCCGCGTAACGGCCCCGTCGCGTATTCCTTGCCCCGCAGCTCCCCATGCCGAGACTGACGATCGACCGCCGCGAAGTCGAAGTGCCCCCGGGCGCCACGCTGCTGGATGCCGCGCGCCGGCTCGGCATCGACGTCCCCACGCTCTGCCATGTCGAGGGTTACGAGCCTTCGACATCGTGCCTGGTGTGCATGGTGAAGGTCTGCGGCACGGGGCGGCTGGCGCCGGCGTGCGGAACCCGGGCCGAGGACGGAATGGTGATCGAGAGCGAGACCGACGAGGTCCATCAGGTGCGCCGGACCGCGCTGGAACTGCTGCTCAGCGACCACGTCGGCGACTGCCTGGCCCCGTGCCATTTCACCTGCCCGGCCCACATGGACGTGCCGACGATGCTGCGGCAGATCTCGACGGAGAACCTGCGGGAGGCGATTGCGACGGTCAAGGAGGCAATCGCCCTGCCCGCCGTGTTGGGGCGGGTCTGCCCAAAGCCGTGCGAGAAAGGGTGCCGGCGCAGTGCGGCCGACGGGGCGGTGGCCGTCTGCCAACTGAAGCGGTTCGCGGCCGACGCCGACCTGGCCTCGGAGCAGCCGTATCTGCCGGAGTGCCGGCCGTCGACCGGCAAGCGGGTCGCTGTGGTGGGCGCGGGGCCTACCGGGCTGTCTGCCGCGTACTATCTGCGCCGCCAAGGGCACGCGGTGACGCTCCTGGACGATCAGCCGCAATTCGGCGGCCGGTTGCGCCGCGAGACCACGCCCGAGGAGCTCCCGCGCGACGTGCTCGACGCCGAAATCGGCCAGATCGTCCGGCTGGGCGTCGAGATCCAACTCGGCGTTCGCGTGGGCGCCCAGTCGTCGTTCGACGAGTTGCGGAGCGAATTCGACGCGGTCCTGGTGGCCTGCGGATCTTCGGGCAAGGATCAGGCCCAGGGGTTCGGCCTCCGAGTCGCTCCGCACGGCATCCTGGTCGACAAGGAGACATTCCAGACCGGCCTGGAAAAGGTGTTCGCGGCCGGCAATGCGATCCGGGCCCGGGGGCTGGTGGTTCGTAGCGTGGCCGACGGCCACGAGGCGGCCCTGTCTATCGATCGATACCTGAGCGGTGCGACGGCGAGCGGACAGACAAAGCCGTTCTCGGTGCGCATGGGCCGGGTCGAAGGGGAGGAGATGGCCGAGATGGTGGCCCGCTCCGGCCAGGCCCCGCGGGCCGAGTCGGACCAAGGGTTCTCGCTCGACCAGGCGGTGGAGCAGGCGTCGCGGTGCCTGCACTGCGATTGCCGCGGACTGACCGACTGCCGGCTCCGCCGCTACGCGGCCCTGTACGGGGCCGACCCGGCGCGATTCCGCGGCCAGCGTCGCATGATGCGGCAGATCGATCAGCATTCAGAGATCCTCTACGAGCCGGGCAAGTGCATTTTTTGCGGACTGTGCATCCAGATCGCCTCGGCGCAAGGCGAGCCTCTGGGGTTGTCGTTCGTGGGCCGGGGATTCGATGTCCGGGTAGGAGTGCCCTTCGATCGTTCCCTGGAAGAAGCCCTGAGCAAAGTGGCGGCCGAGTGCGTGGCGGCCTGCCCTACCGCCGCACTGGCGTTCAAGGACGAAGCCAGCCGCTCGCAACTGCCGATCCTCGGGCAGTGAAGCGATCGTGAGTACAGGATGCTTCCTTCTGTGGATTCAGGCCATGGTCTTTTCGCCCCTCGGTGCCTCCAAAGCTGATTCTCTCGATGCTCCGAAGTGCGCCGGAGACTTGATGGAGGTCGTTCGGACGGCCGCCGCGACGCTGGTTGAGCGACTGGAAGAGGCTGAACGGCTGACAGCGCATTGGTTCGACGAGCGATTGGCGGACGCCCTGGTCGATGCGGCCCTTTCCGAGTGCCTGGTCCATCTGGCTGCCACTGGTTGCTGGGGAGAAGCCAATCGTCTGCCCTCTTCGGAACTCTGGCGCATCGCCGGGCCGGTGTTGGAGGTTGGCTCGCTCCAGCATCACGCACGGTTCAAGCCGCACGGGTATGCCGGCGACCACGAGATGCTGTCGCGAATCTGCGAACCGTCGTGCTGCGATCACCCTTTGGGCCGCATCTTTGACCGCTACTTCCTGCGTCAGTCGGCCCCGGAAGCGGTGCGAGCCCGGACCCAGCAGACAGCGACGGCACTGGTGGCCCACTGTCTCCAGCGGCCGCAAGGGGCGTACCGTGTCGTCAGCGTCGGTTCCGGGCCGGCGCTGGATGTCTTCCAAGCGATTGCGGCTCTGCCGAGCGGCCGCACCGATTCGGTGCAGGTGCGTCTGCTGGACCTGGACCCCAACGCCCTGGAAGAGGCCCGCCGGCGGCTGAAGCCGCGTCTGGCCTCCGGGTCGCTTCAGTGCGTTCGGACCAACCTGTTTCGCCTCGCTCAGGGAACGCGCGGGTCCGAAGAACTGGGGACACCCGACTTCGTGATCTGCACCGGGCTGTTCGATTACCTCGACAACGACGTGGCTGCGGGCCTTCTGGGCCTGTTCTGGAACCAACTTGCCGAAGGCGGCATGTGCGTGGTGGGCAACTTCGCCCCGCACAACCCGAGCCGGGCTTACATGGAGTGGATCGGCAACTGGTATCTGAAGTACCGCACGGCCGACGACATGGAGCGACTTGGCGCCGCGGCCGGCATTCCTCGCCAATGCTTCCGCATCGGCTGCGAACGCACGGGGGTCGATCTGTTCCTGGTGGCCGCGAAAGGCGAAAGCGAGTCTGGCTGATTCCCGCGTCTGTCACTCGGGGATCAACTGAAGGCAGACCACCCGGTCGTCGCCCCGTACGTAGAGCAGTCCGCGCGAAAGGATGGGCGCGGCCCAGGCCGGCGCCTTGATGAGCTTGGGTCCGTCGGGCCGTTCGCGAACCACGGCCCTGGCCACCTCGACGTAGCGTTTCTCCGTGGCCTCCACCAATCGCAGCGCGCCGTCCTCGCCCAGGCAGACAAAGTGCCCGTCGACGTAAAGGAGCGATGCGCGGGTCAGCCCCGGTTCGCTCCACATGACCTTGCCGGTCCTCCACTCGATGCACCGCAGTTCGGCCTCGCCGGCGTGGCGCCCGCTGGAGCCGTAAAGGTAGCCCTTGTGGTAAATCGGGGTGTTCCAGTGGGTCTGCATGGCCTTGTCGCGGCCGGGTGGATCGCGCCACACGACTTCGCATGCCCCCGGCTTGACGCGCAACAGCGAGCTTCCCGGTCCGTACGTCTCGGAAATGAACACCTCGTTGCCCACCACCACCGGCGTGGCCGCATTGACGCTGTCGCGAAGCCGAGACCGCCACGGATAGTGAAAATCGATGACGCCGGTGAGCGGATTCATGCCAATCAGGCCGCCGCGGGCGAATACGAAGCACCATCGCCGGCCGTCGATCGTGGCCAATTGCGGCGCGGCGTAGCTGGCCAGTTCGTCACCGACGGCGTACTTCACGTCTCCGGTGCGTTTGTCGAAGGCCACAACTGCGGTGCCGTTGGCCACGACGCGATCCAGGTCGAATCGCCCGGCGCCCTGAGATTCCGCCGGGCTTCCCCCAACCATCACGATCAACAGATCGCCTTCGACAACCGGCGTGCTTCCCACGCCGAAGTAATTCGGCACGACGCCAAATCGCTTGGCGGTATCGACTTTCCATACGAGTTTGCCGTCCTCCGCTCGCACGCAGTGGAGCATTCCCTCCGCACCGAACAAATACACGAGCCCCTCGTCGATCACGGGCGAGCATCGCGGGCCGTTGTTGTATCCGACGAGGTCCTCGTAGTCGGTCGGATACTCGAATTCCCAAAGCAACTTCCCGGTGCGGCTCTCCAGGCATGTCAGCCGGGCTCGATTCCCATGCCGGTCGAACTGATAGTACCGGCCGGCAGCCACCGAGCCGATGCCATAGCTCGTGCCCAGCCGCCGGTGCCAAATCAGGGGAGGGCCGCCCGGCCCCCAAGCAGTCGCGATACCCCGTTCCGAAGACTTGCTGTCGCCGGTGGGGCCCAGGAATCGCGGCCAATCCGTTCCCTTCGCTGCGTTCGGGGCGAGGCCGGCGAGTCTCGTGTGGGCCTTCTTCGGCGGCTCGGCAGCCAACGCCTTCCGTGCCAAATCCTCAGAGGTTAGGAGTACGAACGCCAGAGCGATTAGGTCAAGACGCATAGTTCAACGTTCTTCGCTTGTGGGTAATGTATCTTACGCACAGCTTGCCATGCGCACAACTTCAGCATGCCTCCCCAGGGCATCCCGAGCCCATGCCCGTCAAAATTTCGCGATCCGGTGTGGCCAAAACCAGCGAACCTGCGGACTGGTCGGTCTGTCCAGAGTGGAAGATCAGACCCCCGTATCCTGGAGAATGACGGGAACGGCCCCTCGCGTGAGGCGGTGCCATTCCGTCAGGTTTGAGACCACCGAGGCTCAATGGTCCTTCAGCCGACCGCGGCATATAGCTTCCAGCAGTGCTTGAGACTGCTGCGGAGGCGACGGCACGCTTTGCGTGTCGGGCATAGGACTTCGGACATCATGTTTCTTTCCGAATACCAATCCGAATTCGAGCATTGCCTGGCTCAGGCCGCCAATCTGCTTGGCGGCCCTGCGCGGCCGGTCCGGCTCGACTGGGGGCTGGAGCAGACGCTGCGAAAGCACCTCCGGCTTGAAGTCCGCTGCGGGTTGGGGCGCGAGCCGGCGGTGCTCCGTCTCGACGGCAGCAAACGCGGCCACGAGATGGAGGCGGGCGCCGAGCGATATCGCTGGCAAACCCAGAAAGGGCCGGTTCGGGTGGTCCGCGTCGTCCTGCCGCCGTGCGGCCAGAGCCCGGTGGAGGACTTCTGGGCCGTTTCTGTGGCCGACTATCGGCGATTCTACCGCTGCCTTCGCGCCGAGGTCCGTACGCGCGAAGTGGAGACCGCGCCGATCCTGGCCGAGGCCGATCGGAAACGCCTTTGGGACAACACGATCGGCTTCCTCCGCCGCGGGCAGGACGAACTGCTGCGTTACGGGATTGCGCCCAAGCGTGGCGTGCTCATGACCGGCGAGCCGGGCAACGGCAAGACCACGGCCTGCCGCTGGCTCGCCTGGCAGTGCCGCCGACACAGCCTGGAGTGGAAGAACGTCACGCCGGAGATGATCGATAAGTGGAAGCGGCAGCATGGGTATCAC
>CAZFKF010000433.1:0-5159 GCA_964518805.1 uncultured Planctomycetaceae bacterium
AACGCCGTGATTTGACGGCCACCTTCCCTCACCCCCTGCCCCTCTCCCGTCGAACGGGAGAGGGGAGTCATTGTTAGACGCCCCCTTAGGGTCCCAGGTCCACGGTGGTAGCGCCGGTCGCCATGACCCGTCGGCGTGCCGCATCGAACTGAATGGACGATGCTTCGATTTGGACCTTGGCGCCCCCCGTAGTCCTCTGGAATCGGGCAGCCTTACCTTCGCGGGCAGTCATTCGGAGCGATCCCGAGACAAGTTCGATGGAATCGGCCGTGGCGCGGAAGTCCTCGTCGGCGATACTGGCATCGCCGGCGAGACGAAGGACCAGGCTTCCTTTCGTCTCCGATAGCGCCTCGATCTTGTCGGCGGCCGCCCGAAAGTCGCCGACTTCCATCGCCGCTTTGCCTTCCAGTTGACATGACCACCCGTCGGCTTTGGCCGCCAGTCGAACCTGCGTGGCTTTCAGACGCATCGCACCGTTGTCGGCGCAGATGTTCCAAGGGCTGCCATCGCTGCCGGGGTTGGCGGCTGGCGAGGCGGCCTTGGAACCGTCGACCTGGACCGAGGCGGACTGCGGCGCATAGTTCGGCGTCTGTGGCCCCGAGGAGGATTTCGGCGCTGGGCCGACGCCCGGTAGAAGTCCCTTGACGTGCACTTCGTTCCCGCCGCGCCGGAAGGCGATCTCCCGAGCGCAGATCATGGAGGTTGCCGGCTCGCCGGAGCGTTGCAGCAACAACTGGACATCGTCGGGCCCTTCCGACTTGAGCACCACAGCGCCTGTCGCGGGAGTGTAGAGGACCGCGTGGGCCTTGGCCGCGAAACCGCCCCCTTCGAGGACCACGTCGCCTGCGAAGGAAATCGCCGGGGGGCCCGCGCCGTAGTCGCCTCCGCCGGTGCGGACGGCGAACGTCTTGCATGCCAGGACAACGCAGTCCTTGCCCAAACCGGAGCCCTGCTTCCCTTTCTCCTTGGTGATTGCCTCCTTGGACATCGCGTGAATGCTGGAGTCGGCCTCCACGCGAACCGTGATCGGACCCGTCGAGTCGTCGACGGAAGGCCGCTTCTCCGGGGCAGGCGCACTCGCTGCCTGAGACAAACGCAAGCCGGCGACGAGGATTCCGCATACGACAAGCGACAAGAGCCTCCAGTACCTTTCAGCCATCTTCCGACCCTCCGTGGAAAACATGGACGAGATATCCGCCGCGACGAACCGCCTGGCGGAGCAAATGCCGCGCCGTTCCGCGAGGACGCTCGTAGAACGAGTCACAAACCTTTTCGGCCAAGGCGATTGCTTCGCGCGGCTCAGCCGTCGGAGGCCCCTCGATTCTCCCGAGAGCCTGAAGAACTTACAATCGCGACATTGCCGGGTAGGATCCCGCGCGAGTCTTGTGGTTTTTTTTGGTTCATCCGGGAATTCCGGGAAAGTCCAGCCCTGCTCATGGAAAGTACCGGTGCCTCTTCTCTGTCCACGGCCGTGCGGAAATCGAACAGAGAAGAGGCACCGGTACTTCTCCTGCGATCCGATAGGGTCCGGCGGTTCCCGGAAATCCGGGATGAACCTCTTTTTCTTAGGGCCGACCGAGCGGAGTGCGGCCCGCCGGTGTGTTCAATAGGTCCGGCGGGCGTCGCTTCGCTCCGTCCGCCCTACGCCGCTACTCCTGTTCAACGCGATTCCGCGGGGAATTGACGCTCGGCACCGCTCGCGGTAGGCTTAATCGCTTGACAGTCAACGGCTTCTGCCGAGGAGACACCATGGTTCGCGTCGTTGGGCTTGCAGTGATGGTTAGCATCGCGCCGTTGGCCGCCACGGCGGGTGGCATCCTACCTTATCCTTATCAGAAGGAGACCTTGCCCAACGGTCTGACCGTGTTCATGATCCCCATGCCCAGCCCGGGGCTGATCGCCTATTACAGCATCGTGCGCACGGGGAGCCGCGACGAAGTCGAGCCGGGCAAGTCGGGTTTCGCGCATTTCTTCGAGCACATGATGTTCCGCGGCACGAAGAAGTACCCGGGACCGGTCTACGACCGCATCGTCACCAGCCTGGGGGCCGACGCCAACGCCTTCACCACCGATGATTTTACGGCCTACCATCTCCAGTTCGCCAAGGAGGACCTGGAGAAGGTGATCGACATCGAGAGCGACCGCTTCCAGAACCTCGACTACCCGGAGGCGGCCTTTCAGACCGAGGCCGGGGCCGTGTACGGCGAGTATCGCAAGAGCGCCTCGGACCCCTTCTTCATGCTCGACGAGAAGCTCCGTAACCTGGCCTACGACGCCCACACCTACAAGCACACGACGATGGGCTTCGAGGCCGACGTCAAGGCCATGCCGCTTGCCTACCAGTACAGCCGCACGTTCTTCAAGCGCTTCTACCGGCCCGAGAACACGGTGCTGGTAATCGTCGGCGACGTCGACGCCAAGGCCACCATGGACCTGGTAGAAAAGTACTATGGACCATGGGCGAAGGGCTACACGGCGCCGGCGATCCGGCACGAACCGGCCCAGAAGGCCGAACGCAGCGGCGAGATCGCCTACCCCGGCCAGACGCTTCCCATCCTCGCGATCGCCTACAAGGGCGACGCCTTCGATCCGGACAACCCCGCGTACGTCGGCGCCCTCGTGCTGGGCGACCTGGCCTTCGGCAAGAACAGCGACATCTACAAGAAGCTGGTCGTCGAGGAGCAGAAGGTGGAGTTCATTGCGGCCGACATCCCGATGAACCGCGACATGCCGCTGTTCCAGATCGTGGCCATGGTCCGGAAGGCCGAGGACCTGGGCTACGTGCGCGACGAGGTGTACCGCACGCTCGACGCCTTCAAGTCGAAGGCGGCCGACACGACGCGGCTCGACGCGGTGAAGCGGCACAACAAGTACGCCTTCCTGATGGGACTCGATTCGCCCGGCGGCGCGGCCGGGGCCCTGGCGCGGTTCGTGGCCCTGACCGGCGGCATCGAAGCGGCCGAGCGGCTTTACGCCGCGTTGGACCGCGTGACCGCCTCGGACGTGCAAGCCGCCGCCGGCAAGTATTTCGATGCCAATCGCCGCACGGTGATGGTGGTGCGCAGTGCGGAGAAATGAAAAGAATGAATAGCGAATACTGAATACTGAAGTCAGAATGAGCTGCCGCACGGGTATCTTGGATGGTTCATTCTACATTCAGTATTCGCTATTCATTCGCTGTAACACGAATCACACCCCGGTTGAGGGGCAGGAGCCGATACGTGAAACTCGCCATGCTCTTGAGCATCGTCGCGCTAGCTTGCACCGCGGCCGTCGCCGGCGAAGAGGTTCCCGAGGGGCAGGTGGTCCGCCTGGCGGTCCCCGAGGACCCGACGATTTCGTTCCGCCTCTGGTTTGCCGTCGGCTCGCAGAACGACCCGCCGGGCAAGGAAGGATTGGCCGAATTGACCGCGGCCATGCTGGCCGACGCCTCCACCCAGCACCACAGCTACGAGAAGATCCTCGACAAGCTGTTCCCTTTGGCGGCCAGTTATTATGCGTCGGTCTCGGAGGAAATGACGGTCATTGCCGGTCGCGTGCATCGCGACAACCTCGATGCGTACTATCCGCTCATGCTCGACGCGGTTCTCATGCCGGCTTTCAGGCAGCAGGACCTCGACCGCCTGAAGAGCCAGGCCCTCAACGTCCTGGAGAACACGCTCCGCTATGCCAGCGACGAGGACCTGGGCAAAGCCGTGCTGCAGGGCCGCGTGTTCGCCGGGACGCGGTACGCGCACCTTCCCACAGGACTCATCGAAAGCGTGCGGAGCATCGGTTTGGACGACGTGCGCAAGTTCTACCGCGAGCATTTTCGTCGCGGCAACGTGGTGATCGGGATCGGCGGCGGATACGACGAGAAGCTCGTGCGGAGACTCTCGGCCGACCTGGGGCGATTGCCCGAAGGACGGCCCGCCGCGGTCGCGCCGCCCCAACCGGCGGCGATTCGCGGATTGCACGTCACGATCGTCGAGAAGGACGCCCCGGCCACGGCGATCAGCATCGGCTGCCCGATCTCGATCGTCCGCGGCCCGCGCGCCTGGTACGCGTTGGCCGTGGCCAATTCGCACCTGGGCGAGCACCGCAATTCGAGCAGTCACTTGTACCAGGTGCTTCGCGAGGCCCGCGGTCTGAACTACGGCGACTACTCCTACATCGAGCACTTTCCCGGCGGCAGCCAGTTGCAGATGCCGCCGGAGAACGTGGCCTGGCGCCAGCAGATGTTCGAGATCTGGATCCGACCCGTGCCCCACGAGGCGCGGCATTTCGCCCTGCGGGCCGCGCTGCGGGAATTCAAGCGCCTGGTCGACCACGGGATGCGGCAGGAGGATTTCGACCTCACCCGCAAGTTCCTCAACAAATACGTGCTCCACTTCGCTCCCACGACCATGGAGCGGCTGGGCTACGCCTTGGACGACCGCTTCTACGGCATCGAAGGGAGTCACCTGGAGAACTTCCGGCGATACATGCCGGAACTGACTCGCGAAGAAGTGAACGCGGCGGTCGCGAAGTTCTGGCAGTACGAGAACCTCCAGATCGTGATCGTGACCAAGAACGCTGAAGCCCTCAAGAAGGCCCTGGTGAGCAACGCCCCGAGCCCCTACGCGTATCCGACGCCGAAGCCCGAAGCGGTCGTCCGCGAAGACCGCGAGATCAGCACGTTTCCACTGCCCATCAAGGCCGAGAACGTGACGATCGTCCCGGTGACGGACGTGCTGGTGAAGTAGGCGGGAAAGGAATGAATGGCGAATACTGAATACGGAATACTGAATGATGAATGAAAGCGTGCATGCGTTTTTGGGCCATCGACGCGCGCTGTGCGAGCGTCTCCGGGCCCCGCACTCCTCATGACCGAAGGTCTCCGAAGTGAAGGAATTTGGCTTCAGTCTGTGGGCTGCGGTTGCAGTGCCGCAAGCAGAGGCGCCGAGGCAACGCAGAGGGTACAATGGCGGAAACCAAGAAGTTGCTGGTGCCATTCGACGCAGCCAGACCGCGATCCAATGCGGAAGGCTACTTGATACCGTCAATCGTCGATGGGCAGTACGTTCTGGTCGAGTTGACGAAGGGAAGGCCACACGCGTACGGGCTCACCGTTTATGTCGGCAGGGCCGTCACGGAGAACGACCTTTTCGCCAGAATGGTGGACTCGGGAGCGAAGATCT
>CAZFKF010000434.1:0-5153 GCA_964518805.1 uncultured Planctomycetaceae bacterium
GAAAAGGACTCGTGCGGCTCGAACTGCGTATCGGCCGTGATCGGCACCTGGATCGTCGCCGACGTGGCTCCGGCGGGAATCGTGATCGTGCCGCTCGTCGGCGTGTAGTCGGAATTGGGCGTCGCCGTGTCCTTCGTGCCCTTGAGCGTCTTGTACGATACCGTCACGTCCTTGGAGTAGGCCCGCGAGAGGGCAATTTGAATCTCGGCCACATTCGGGGTCGACGGATCACTGCCTTCAGGGGTCTTGACCGCCCGAACCGAAACCGTGGGCAGCGCCAAGGCCTTCGTGGTGGTCTTGCCATCGACCTGGGTGACGAACAGAAGGTGCGATGCTCCGGCGGGAGCCGACGGCAAGTCGGTCAACTGGTATTTCCCCGTACTCTCGTTCCAGTAAAACGGAATGGAATCGGCTAGCGGCCCTCCGATCCGGTTTGCGAACGACGTTCCCTTGGCCCAATACAAGCGAACGGTGGTCACCGGCGCAGCGCGGTTGGCGGTTGTGTGCGGCCGGCCGGGATTTGCGACCGACACGTCGATGGCCGACATATCGCTGTTCCACTTCGGCGTGACCACAACGCCAAACGCCTTTCCCGTCGGCTTGAGTTTCCCCGTGAACGTGATCTTGGAGTTGTCCGTGGAATGCACCAGATCCATGCGAAGATTGAAGTTGGCGGTATTGAGCGTCGCCTTGCTCAGATTGTAGGTTCCGTTGAAGTAGTCCTTCGTCGTCGGCATGGTCGGAATGTTGAGGTACGAATACCCGACGTTGACGCTTCCGCTGAGCTTTCCCGATTGGTCGACGATGTTGGCGGTTCTCCCGTTCAATCCCCAGGTGCCGCTGAAATTGGGGCTCTTCTGCGTGGCGCTGTACGAGCCCTTGAGCGAGAGTGCCGCATTCCTGGTGACCGTGCCGTGTGTGGCCGAATCGTAGGTGAGCGTTCCGCCAGCGAGATTCGCGTTCCCCGTGAAATGAAACAGATAGCCCGATTCTCGCACGTCCGACACGACGGTCCCGCTGACATTGAACGGAAGACTCTTGAAATTCATGGCGATTGGGGTGACCGAGAGCAGCGCCCGATGCTCGAGGCCTTCCATACGCAGCGATCGCGTTCTGTTCGCCAGCGATCGACTATTGCGATGCTTTCCGCTTGCAGCGCAGGAACCAAGGCGTGAAATCCAGCGGGAAAGCCGGCCCCTCGACTGATGGTTGAACATGGGAACCCCCCTTCAACGAAATGACCGTAACGGGAACTCAAATCGGCCTCCGACCGCTCGCGTTGGTCACACGCGAGTTTGCTGGAACGAACGACCTTAACGGCTATTATGGTTTTGATTGTCAGGCAAGGCAAACAAATTGGCGGGCCGTAACGCAAAGCAAATCGACCGCAGGATCATACCCGTGAGGGATGCCATTCGTGTCGCGCGGCCTGCGATCGAATAAGGTCTTTGATGTTAAGACGATACGGAATTGCGCGGGAGGTGTCGTGCGGGCGCTCCGACACCAGTGCCCTCCACCGTCTGGAGGGCATGTTTCGGCGAAATAGTGCTGGTTTTCGTAGCGGTCTTGCTTGGACTCGTGGTCGCCGGACGCGGCGCGCACCGATGCTGTGCATTCCGGTCCGCGCCGTTATACTCTCCGTTGGCCGGTGGGGGGCCGCGCACCCGGGCCGCCGGAGCCCGTCCAGTGCGAACCGTTCTTCGGGTATTCGTGGGGAGGACAGAACGAATGACGCAGCACCTCGACGCTTCGACCCTTGCGACTTTGTGGCACGATGCGGATGCCCGCGAGACACGGCTCCGGGAGGTCATCACCCGACGGCTTCTTGACCATCCGCCGCCACGCATCGACGACCAGGTCGTGGCCACGTATTTCTTCGCCTTGCGTACGACGACCCTGCAAGGAGCGGTGGAAGAGATTGCCTATCATGCAACCAGCGGCGTGAAACACCCGCCCGCCGGATCGCTCCTGGAACAATGTACGGCCAAAGCCGCCGGCGTCGATGCCTTCGATTCCGGTGGCCGCATCGGACTGCTGCATGTGGCGTTTCCGCTGAAAATGATGCTCCAGCCCGATGGGCACCTCACGTCCTGCGACTTGCTGCACACCGTGGCCGGGGCGATCGTTTTCGACGTGTACGAGAATCAGGACGCGCGCCTGGTGCGTCTTGAGATTCCCGAAGCCGTGCTCCGCACCTTCCCCGGCCCGGCCTACGGTCCAGAGGGCGTGCGGCGGCAGAACCATTTCAGCCCCGACGAGCCGGCCTTCGGCACGATTCTGAAGCCGACGGCGGGCATCACGCCGCAGGAAGTCGAAACGCTGGTCGAGGAAGCGGCCTCCTGCCCGCTCTTCCTGTTTGTCAAAGAGGATGAAGACCTGTATCCGAATCTTGACTACTCGCCGGTCCGCGAGCGGACACGGCGCGCCGTGGCGGCCATCGACCGCGCCCGCGACCGCCGTGGAGACAAAGGGTTGATCTTCGCCCCGCACATCACCGGGGCGCCGCACGAGATCCTCGACACCGTCCATGCCGTCTGCGAGGCAGGCGCCACCGGCATGATGTTCAGCGAGACGTTCTCCACGGGCACGGTCCGCATGGTTCGCGAGGCAACCCACCGCATGCGCACGCCGCCTGCGATCTATGGCCACAACGCCGGCATCGGCGTGAAGACCCGCGCCATTTGGCGCGAAGTCATCGATATGCTCGCCCGGCTCGACGGGATCGACTTCCGCCAGACCGCCCCGGTGCGCCCGGGCCCTCCGTTCATCCGGCCGTACGGCGAAGAATGGCGGGCCTCGGAACACATCCTCACCTGCCCGCTGGCCGATCGACGCCCGACGATGATTGCCCGCGCTGGCGGCCTGGACCAGGGCAACATCATTCCCAACCTGATCGACGCGGAACAGCGCGGCTTGGCCCCCGCGATCCTGTTTCTGGCTGGCTCGGCCATCAACTCGATCAAAGGCCCGACCGGCAAGCCGGACCCCAAACTCGGCGCCGAGGCCATGCTCCAGGCGCTCGACGTGCACCGTTCCGGCGAGTTGCGCGACACGCCGATCGACCAACACCTGGCGGCCCTTGCCAGCGTGGCCCATCGACGTTCTCTGAACGCCCTGGCCGAAGCGATCCGCCAACGCTACCCGGGCCTCCGGTCAAAGTGATCTTGACATAGATCGCCGATCACACAAGACTCTCCCGGAATTCCGAATCCTCTCCCGGAGAGTATGTTATGTTTCAGCGGATTCAGGCCAGCGAGAGCCTTGCGGCGGCGCCGTCTCCGTCTCGAAAAGGTTGGCTTTGCGACGCCGTTCTGCTGACGGGGTTTGTCGTGGCGGTCTATTTCAGCAGGCTGACGTCGATGCCGCTGCGTGGCGAGGAAACGCGGCGGGCCCAAGTGGCCGTGGAGATGATTCGTTCTGGCGACTGGATCGTTCCAACCCAACAGGGGGATCCACACTTCATGAGCAGCCGGCCGCCGCTCCAGAACTGGACGATTGCCCTGGTCGGCAGCTTGCGGGGATCGATCGACGCGGTGGCCGTTCGGCTGCCCAGCGTTGCGGCCCTTCTGGTGACCATGCTGTTGATCTACGGTTACTCGCGGATCTTCCTCTCGCGGATCGGAGCCCTTGCCGCAGCACTGGCCTACGGCAGCATGGGTCAAGTGATGGAACTGTGTCGCTTAGGCGAGACCGATGCGATGTTCGCGATGTTCGTCGCCGGATCGCTGTTGGTCTGGCACGCGGGCCAGATGCGGCAGTGGCCTGATTGGCGCGTCTGGACCTCGGCATACCTCCTCCTGGCCCTCGCGACATTGACCAAGGGAATACAAGCCCCGGTCTATTTTGCAGGCGGCGTAGGCCTGTATCTCTTGGTGACGGGCCGGTGGCGTCGACTGTTCACCCCGTCGCATGCGGCGGGAATTGCGGTGTTCCTGGCCGTGTGGGGCGCCTGGCAAGTGCCGTTCTTGCTTAGGATGGGATTGGCCGGAGTTCGCCACGTCTACTTTGGCGACGTGGTGAGGTATGTCCACGACCGCGATGGATGGACCCTTGCAAGGCACCTTGTCGCGTATCCTCTGGGAGTCTTTTTCGGGTGCATGGCGCCGTGGTCCCTTCTGCTTTTGCTGTTTGCGAGGCGAGATCTCCGGCGTGCCCTGGACCGCGCGCGCGAGCCCGTGTTGTTCCTCACGTGTTCCATCCTGGCGGCGTTTCCCACCGTGTGGCTTGCCCCGACGGCCAAGACGCGGTTCTTCCTTTCGATGTATCCGGCGTTCGCGCCCTTGGTGGGCCTTGTTGTCGAGCGATGCTGCCGAGCAGAGCATGACAGCGCGTGGCGGAGATTCTGGGGCATCTATCTCACAGCGGCTGCAATGATCATGGCGGGAGCCGGGATCGGCATCCTGGCCGTCAGCGGGCTGCGGCCGTCGCTGCCGATCGCCCAGCCCCTGTGGCTCGCCGCGGTCCTCGCGCTCGGGGCAGCAGGACTGGCAATCACGGCCTATTGGGCGGGCAACTCGCGCACGCCCGAAAGAAGGGCGGCCGGATCGCTGGCGTTGGCAGCGTTTTTCGGCCTGGCCTACGCCATCGTCGTCATCGACGGCATAGTTCGGGTAAGCAACCACCGCACGGAGTCTTCCGTGGCCGAACTGAAGACGCAACTCCCCTCGGGGAAGACGCTCGTGAGTCTGGGAGAGGCGGACCATCTTTTCGCATACTACTACCGCGATCCCATTCCCGCGGTCGCTTGGCCGCAAGACGTCGAGCACGTGCCTGCCGACGTGGAGTACTTCTGTTTCAACCACACCGCCGACGACCCGTACTGGCCTTCGTTTCCGTTCGAGCAAATCGCCACGATCAATTGCGACCGCGCGGAGGCATCCACCGAGCGGTTCACGATCGTCGGGCGTCTGCCGCGGGAAACCAGGGTCGCGTCCACTCCCGCCGCCGGTCCGACGAATCGGCGCTGAAAAGTACGCGCCGCGTGCCAACGTCGCCGAGCGAGGCGATGTTCGTTTGGCCGAAAGCGCTCGCTTGGTTCGGATGAGCCCGAAGACTCTACCGCCACCATCGTCGGGGGCGGTTGACAGGACGGGGGCCTACGACCAATGATAAGGCTCGTTGGTCCGCTGCTGAGAGATTCGGTGGCCATGGCG
>CAZFKF010000435.1:0-5130 GCA_964518805.1 uncultured Planctomycetaceae bacterium
GCCGGCTTGCTCCTACGGCACGCCTACCTGGAAGTCAAGAACGAGGACTATCGCCTTCTGGGCGGGCAGACATGGGACGTGATTTCGCCGCTCCTGCCGGGCGTGCTCATGTACACGGTGGGATGGGATGGCGGCAACATCGGCTATCGCCGCACCCAGGCCCGCGGCGAACGGTACTTCTCGCTGTCCGACGAATTCACGGTGATTGCCCAGGGGTCGCTCAATGTGGACATCCTGAGCGACACGGTGGCGACCCACACGGGAGACCACTCCGGATGGCCGGTGCTCGAAGGCCGTCTGGCCGTGGCCTTGGGGCCGCGCGGCCCCGGGTGCAATCCGATCGAAATGGGTCTGTCGAGCCACATTGGCGAAGTCGAGCTCCTTCCCGCGGCGCCCGCAGCCGGGCTGCCGCGCCGCACCTGGTCGCTGAACGCCGACGTCAAGGTCCCCATCACGTCGCGTTTCGGCGTGCAGGGCGAATTGTGGATGGGCGAGAACCTAGGCACGTTTTTCGGCGGGATCGGCCAGGGGATCAACGTCACGTCCCCCGATCTGAACACGATCTACTCCCGGGGCGGTTGGTTCGACGTCTGGTACGATTGGACCAGTCGCTGGCACAGCCACGTCGGTTACTCGATCGACGATCCTCTCGATTCCGACATCTCGGTCGGCCGGGTCTACAACGCCTTCATGTTCGCCAACCTATCTTACGACGTGACTTCGAAGTTCCTCGTGGGCTTCGAGTTCACCTCGTGGCGTACGATCTGGAAGGACCCCGCGCTGGGCCCGGACGTGAATGCTCCGGACCAGAACTTCAACTTCGTCGCGAAGTACGGATTCTGAGCGGCGGCCACCACTAAGCGCCCTCGAAAGGAGTCCGGAATTCGTCACGATTCTCCTTGCAAGGGGGGTTTCCCAACCAGGGGAACCTCCTAAAATCGAGCGGCCACGGCGGCCGTTGGTTGTTGCCCCTCGGTTTCGGCGTACGCGCAAGGAGAACCACCCAATGCACGCAATGAAATGGCTTTGTTCGCTCACGGTTATTGCAGGTCTGGCGATCTTCTTTGCCCCGCTGCTTTCTGCTGAGCCCGAAGGCCAGCCGCCCGCGCCCTTGGGACTGAAGCCCGTTCCCGTCCCGGACGACAACCCCATGACGCCCGATAAGGTGGAGTTGGGCAAGATGCTCTACTTCGACAAGCGGGTCAGCAAGGACGGCACGGTGGCATGCGCGACGTGCCACGATCCCAAGCGAGGCTGGGCCGAGGACCAACCGGTCAGCACCGGAATCGCAGGCCAGAAAGGCGGACGCAATTCCCCGACCGTGATCAACGCGGCCTATGCCACGTCGCAATTCTGGGACGGCCGGGCGGCGACCCTCGAAGAGCAGGCCGTGGGCCCCGTCGGCAATCCGATTGAGATGGGCAACACCATGGAGGCCGTGGTCGAGAAACTCTCCAAGATCCCCGGATATGGACAGCGATTCCAGAAGGTGTTCGGCACGGGCGTGACGGAAAAAGGCTTTGCCCAAGCGATCGCCGCCTTTGAACGCACCGTTCTTAGCGGCGATTCTGCCTACGACCGCTTCAAGGCCGGCGATGAATCGGCGCTCAACGACGCGCAGAAACGTGGGCTCAAGGTGTTCGAGAAGTCGGGTTGCGTCAACTGCCACACCCCGCCCTTGTTCAGCGACTATGAATTCCACAACGCCGGCGTGGGGGCCGACCAGGCAAAGCCCGACGAGGGCCGCAAGGCGGTGACCAAGAAGGATGAGGACACCGGGGCCTTCCGCGTGCCGCCGCTTCGCGATGTCGAGAAGACCGCGCCCTATTTCCACGACGGTAGTGCGAAGACCCTCGAACAGGCCGTTGCCTTGATGGCCGCCGGCGGCAAAGACAATCCGCATCGGTCGGCCGATTTCGACGCCGTGCGCGAGGCGAAGCTCACCGCCGACGACCAGAAGGACCTCGTCGAATTCCTGAAGGCCCTTTCCGGCAAGTATCCGATCGTCGACCCGCCCAAGCTTCCCGAGTGACATCGCCCGTTCTGACGGGCTGAAAATGGGACACGACAGACTCGCGACGCGGCGACATGCCGCCTCGTGGATCGTCGAGCAGATTGGGATCGAGAACCCAACCGTCGAAAAGGTCGCTGGCTTCGCCATCGGGACCGTTTTGGCAGCCATAATTGCGTCGCTCTTCTGCATGTTCCACGTTGGCATGCCGGTGTGGCCGTCGATCTTCGTCTGCTTCAGCTATAA
The DNA here is from genome assembly GCA_964518805.1 of uncultured Planctomycetaceae bacterium. Lineage (GTDB taxonomy): Bacteria > Planctomycetota > Planctomycetia > Pirellulales > Thermoguttaceae > CALFBP01. The sequence continues at coordinate 2,258 of CAZFKF010000435.1, forward strand.
CATTCTGGCCGTGATTCTGACGATCCTGGGGTACGTGCTGCTGGCGGCCATCTTCGCCGGGTGGCTGGTCACTTCCAGCGAGAAGATCCCTTTGGAACCGCCCGGGTCTTTCGCGCCCGATGAGTCCGAATCCGATGATCTGTCGGGCAGCCTGGACCTCGCTCGCGCTCTCCTGGTCATGAACGGGCGTTCGCCTGCGTCGGGTGAACCGCGCGCCGCAGAGTCGTGCACGCCGGCTGTCAGCCTGGAACCGACCATCAGGCCGCTTTCGCTGGGCCCGAGGGAGTCTGATGCGCGGATTCATGACTGCCAACTCGCCCTCTCGGGATGACGTCACGAAGCGGCGCCCATCACTCCGCGCGAACGCCGCTTCGCCCCAGAACTGGGCATCGGCCGGTCCCCCGCGGGTACTCAACTGCCGATCCTCGCTTCCTCGTTAGGCAACCCTTGTGGTTAGGTGTTATGCAACCCGGGATGAAGAGCCTCTGGTGGGGATCTGTACTTTCTCCGGCAGACTCTTGCAATCGCCGGCAGCGCCTACTACACTGGCGGACTGCATTAGGTCACTAAGTCAGTATTTCAGATCTCACTGGATTGTGGGCCGTGCGTCACGGATTGGTGCCGAAGTCTTCGGGCGAACACGGAGTCGGACATGAAAATCGATCCTGGCAGTCACGTGCCGATCTACCTTCAGATCGCCGCGGAGATCCGCGCGGCGGTGGCCGCGGAGGTCTATCGGCCAGGCGAGATGCTGCCCTCGCTTCGCAACATGGCGATTGACTTGCAGGTCAATCCCAACACCGTGCAGCGGGCCTACGACGAACTGGTCCGCGACGGCTTGATTTACTCACAACGAGGCAAAGGGCTCTTCGTCTCGGATCAGGGCACGGCCTCGGCCCAGGGCCGCGCGCTGGAAGTGGTGCGCAGGGCGTTTGAAGAAGGCGTCCGCGCCGCGCGCTCCGCCGGTGTGAACGTCGATCAATTGCGGCAGATTTTCGAGGCGTCGATCAATGGCGACATCGGATCGAGGAGCCACCAGTCATGACAACAAACACCAGCAGCGCCGCCGGACCGGCCATCGAACTCTCGGGACTGACCAAAGTCTTCCGCGACACGGTGGCGGTCGCGGACCTTTCCCTGGAGATTGCCCGCGGGAGCACGTTTGGGCTTCTGGGGCCCAACGGAGCGGGCAAGAGCACGACCATCAAAATGCTCATGGGCATGCTTTCGATCACCGCGGGCGAGGCCCGCGTGCTCGGCGTCGACGTCGCGCAGAACCCTACGGTCGTCAAGGACCTCGTCGGCTACGTGCCGGAGACGCACCACGTCTATCGCTGGATGCGGGTCGGGGAGGCGATCGGCTTCTGCCGGGCCTTGTACTCGACGTGGAACGAAGAGACTTGCCGTGAAATGCTCGCCCGGTTCCGGCTCGACGCGAACCAGAAGGTCCGGCACTTGTCCAAGGGAATGCTGGTGAAGCTCTCGCTCCTGCTGGCCGTGTCGCACGACCCACAGGTGTTGATCCTCGACGAACCCATCTCGGGCCTCGATCCGGTCGCTCGCGAGGAATTTCTCGATGGCGTGCTGCGCACGATCTGCGAGCGCGGCCAAACCGTGCTCATCTCGTCGCACACTCTGGACGACGTGCAGCGATTGGCCGACACGGTGGGCATTCTCTACGAAGGGCGTCTGCTGTTGCACGGCCGGCTGGACGAGATCCTTTCGACGACAAAGCGAATCCGGGCCACGTTGGTCAACGGCCAGCGCCCGGCGAACCTGCCGGCCGGCACGATCTTCGACCGCGTGCGGGGACGCGAGTGGCTTCTGACCGTGGGCGACTTCCGGGCCGAGAAGGTCGAGCACGTGCGCAGCTTGGAGGGGGTGGAGCACGTCGAAGTGGTCGAACTCGGGCTGGAGGATCTTTTCAAGGACATCGTCAAGGCACAAAGGGCGGCATCATGAACCTCAATTGGCTCGTCTGGAAGGATTACCGCGTCAACCGGCTGGTGTTCATCACGGCCTTGGTGCTCCTGGTGTTTCCGTACCTGTTCGCGGCGGTTCTGCTCTGGCGCGGCATCGCCAGAGAACCGGACGTCTTTCTGGGAGCGTCCCTGTATGCCCTGGGGCTTCTGCAACTGACCCTGGCCTTTATGGGCGGCAACGCGATTGCGGGCGAGCGAGCCGACCGCTCCGCCGAGTTCTTCGCCTCGCTGCCCGTCCCGCGCGCCCGGGCACTCGCCAGCAAGCTTCTGGTGACTCTTGGGCTGGTGATCCTGATTTGGCTGCCGAATCTTGCGGTCATGGCAGTGTTCGCGAGTATCCCGGGTATCATGCCGGTCGGACTATTGGACGGGCGTGTCATCGATTTCGCCTGGCGCGTGCTTGGCACGATTGCCATCACAGGGCTGACGTTCTTCTGCGTGGCGTGGCTCCTCTCGTCGGTGCTAGAGAGCGCAACCTTTTCGGTCTGCGCCGGCCTAATCGTGCCGTTGCTCGTGATCCTGGGAATTGTGTGGACGGCGCATCTGCTGGAATTACGCGTGGACGATGATGCCGTTGGCCTGTGGTACGGTGGGCTGTGCATGGCGATCTCGGCCATAGCCTTCCCGAGCGGGACAGCCTATTACCTGCGCCGCATCGAGCCCTGAACGTAGCAGGCACACTCCGTGTGCCGTCCGACTGAATTCGTCCCAATCGCCTCGCGTAGTTCGAGGACGGCCCAAGGGGGCAAAGGATGCCGGGTTTGTTCCAAACGGAAGACAACGCGGGACGCTCCATCCCTCTGCCCCGGAGGGGCTGTTGATAATAGCCCAGCGATTTATCGCTGGGGGGTACCGCTCAGACACCTCGGCGTCCCGTAGGGACGCTTGAAT